>CAYLZA010000587.1:0-2853 GCA_964387575.1 uncultured Spirochaetales bacterium
GACGAAAGCGGAAGTCGCTACAAGAGCGGTCTTCTCGTCGCCGGCGAACCGACGAAATGGGAGTTGGTGGATGAGCTCACTTTTAAAATCACCTTTCCGCAGGTCTACGCCGATCCGTTCAGCATGGCGGCTCAGCTGGTTCTTCCCAAGCACATTTTTCAACCGCTCATTGAGGAGCAGGGTGTTGAGGCGGTCGCCTCGTTCTGGGGTGTTGATACCGACGTAACCCAGGTGGTCGGCAGCGGACCGTTCGTCATAAGCGAATACGTTCCGAACCAGTGGGTCAGGATGAAACCCAATCCGAACTACTACAAGACCGACGAAAACGGAACGCAGCTTCCGTATCTCGAGGAATTCGTCTATCAGATCGTCGAAGATCAGGACACACAGCTCGAAAAGTTCCTCGCGGACGAGCTCGATTATCTCGGGCTTCGGGGTGAAGACTACGGAGTGCTCGTCGATCGACAGGAGGAGCTCGATTTTACCCTCTACGAAGTAGGTCCTGGATCCACGACCAACTTCATCGCCGTTAATCAGAACCCGAAGGAAGGCGAGGACGACGGCGGGATCACCGCACCCGAGCTCACCTGGCTCCAGAACAAGGATTTCCGCTGGGCTCTCGCGCATCTGGTCGATCGAGAGACGATAATCAATAATCTGTACTATGGCCTCGGATACCCGATCTACACGTTCGTACCATTCACGTCGCCGTTCTACTGGGAAGGTGTGGAGGACATCGCTCCTAAGTATGATCCGGAAAAAGCCAAAGAGATTCTGGACGAGCTCAACTATGTCGACCGCGACGGTGACGGAATCCGGGAGGATCCTGAGGGAAACAAGATTTCGCTCATAGTACGAACAAACGCGGGAAACAGTACGCGCGAAGGAATCATCGAGCTGTTCGCTCAGGAAGCGCAGGCGGTCGGACTCGATATCACCGCAAAGCCGGAAGATTTCAATACGCTGGTAACCAGACTGGTTTCTTCATTCGAGTGGGAATTGATAACGATCGGACTTACCGGCGTTATCGATCCGGGGCTTTCCAACTCGGTTCAGCCCTCCTACGGCGAGCTCCATATGATCGAGCCGCTTCAGGAATCTCCACGACGTGACTGGGAAGCCGAGCTGGACAAAATCTGGGAAGCTAATCA
Organism: uncultured Spirochaetales bacterium; assembly: GCA_964387575.1. Lineage (GTDB taxonomy): Bacteria > Spirochaetota > Spirochaetia > ARS1246 > ARS1246 > CAYLZA01. The sequence continues at coordinate 1,152 of CAYLZA010000587.1, forward strand.
GACAACGACCGACTTTGACGAAAGGAAGGAGTATCTGAAAGAGGCCCAGCGAATCTGGACCGAGCAACAGCCGATGCTGTATGTGTTCAGCGCGCTGGTCGTTCACGCGTACGACAACGATCTCGGCAACTTGTATCCACAAAGTCCCGACGGGTATGATTGGTCGGGTATTCTCGAACGAATGTATTACAAGGATTAACACAACCAGGCAATTGATGAGAGCCCCCGGTCTTCGAGACCGGGGGTGTTCTTTCTCATTTTTGCAGTACTACTATGCGTAAGCAAAACCTCACGTACATAAGCTACATATTCGACGTTGTTTTTTTAGCACTTCTCATCATTAGCGGGATGGGATGGTTTCTCGCCCTGATCCTGGTCGAGACTGCTATGTGGCTGGTTCGATTCATCTGGACAAGCCCGATGATGCTCAGGTTCATCCTGAAAAGGCTTTTACAGATGATTCCAATCATCCTCGTCGTCGTCGCCATGGGGTTTTTCCTTATCCAGCTCGCGCCGGGCGATATTTTTACGACGATGGCGCTCAATCCCGACATCAGGCCGGACGACCTGGAACGTTTCCGGAGAGCCTTCGGGCTCGATCAGCCGTGGTATGAGCAATTCTTCAGATATATCTGGAACGTGCTGCATGGGGATTTCGGATTTTCCGAGAACTTCAAAGCACCGGTATTCACCCTCGTAAATCAACGGGCGGCGAACACGCTCATTCTGGCGGTCGCGACCATAATCGTGGCGTGGAGCTTTTCGATCCCTGCGGGAATCATAGCCGCCACCAGGCAGTATACGTGGAAGGATCAGGCGATATCGGTCTTTGCATTTTTCGGTCTTTCGATACCGAATTACTTTCTCGCTTTTCTGCTTCTCTACATTATATCGGCCACGGGAAACTGGCTGCCGATCGGGAGTATGTATTCGGTAGATGTCGGCGATATGTCCGCGCTCGGACGTCTCTGGGATCTCATCAAACACATGCTCGTCCCGGTCGTGGTAATTGCTACTTCTGTGACAGCGAGTCTGACCCGTATTATGCGCGCGAACATGCTCGAAATCATGAACATGCAGTATATAGTCACCGCCCGGGCAAAGGGTTTGAAGGAGTCGGTGGTGATCTATCGACACGCCCTCAGGAATGCGATCAATCCGATGATCACGCTCTTCGGTTTTCAGCTCGGTCTAATCCTTACGGGATCTGCGCTGGTCGAGCGGGTCGTGGGATGGCCGGGGCTCGGTAAGCTCATTCTGACCGCCGTCCTTACCCAGGATCTCTATCTCGTCGTCGGAAGTTTGGTCTACGGCGTCGGTTTGCTCGTTATCGGCAATCTGATAGCCGATATCATGCTCGCCGTCGTCGATCCGAGAGTGAGGGTATCCTGATGAGTGATAAGATTCAGCGAATTAAGACTCCATCGACAGCGCAAACATCACTTGAAGCCCAGGAGGGGATGGGTGGAAAAGGCGAATCACTCTGGGCCATTTATCGACGGCGGTTCAAAAAGCACACGCTCGGCAAGATCGGGTTGGTGATCCTTATCATCCTCTACGGGTGCGCGCTCTTCGCCGATTTTCTCTCTCCGTACACGATGCGATGGACCGACAAAAAAAAGTCGTATCATCCGCCGACGCCGATTCACTGGATATACGAGGATCACACTGGTAAGCAATCGTTTCGCCCCTGGTCGTATGA
>CAYLZA010000588.1:0-2852 GCA_964387575.1 uncultured Spirochaetales bacterium
GGTGAGTACGATGTTCGTATCCATTTCACGAGTTTTCATACGGGAACGCTCGGTTTACCCGCAATCGAACTCGGCGATATCGTTCTCGATGGTCTCGAGATAAACACGCCTTCGATCCTCGAAGAACGAAACCGCCCGCTATTCGTCGGGATTCTCGATCCGTTGCAGCTTCCAGGAACAAACATCCTGCTTGCGCTTCTGATCGGAGGGTTATTGCTCGGTCCGATCGGTATATACATCGTGATGAAGTGGGTACTACGTGTGGTAAGCGGTGTAATTCAAGCTATCAGGAAGAGACGACCGTATAGAACCGCAATGAAGGAGCTCGAGCTTCTAGAGAAAAGCGGCACATCGCTCAAATCCAGGGAGTTTTATATCAAGCTTCTCGATGCTTGCAGAAGTTACCTAAGCGATCGGACGGCCCATAACTTTCGTACAGCGACCTCACGTGAGATGCAGCGTGTGCTGCACCACGAGCTTTCGATGGTCGAATCGGTCGAGCGGGTATACGGAATAATCGGCAAAGCGGATCGGATTAAATTCGGTGGCGGCGGTGCGAATCATGTACACCGAACCCGGGACGTGCAAATCGTGCGTCAGCTCATCAATGAAGTCGAATCGCTTCCTCGCGGAGAACATCCACAATGATTCGTAATCGAAAGACCGAGCCGATTCCGCGATTCTTCGACGTGAGGTGTCGATGAGTTTCTCGTTTGAAACACCTGAGTGGTTGATCGTGCTCGCGGCGGTTCCCATCGGCATATATGTTCGTCACATCTGGAAGGGTCGCGGGGGAAGGCTCGATTTTTCCTTCGTGGTCTGGGGCGGGGATCGATTCGTGTATCCCGGATTCGGTTTGAAGATCGCTCTTTTTCTGTCACATACGGCTTTCTGGGTTGGATGCGTATTCTTTGTTCTCGCACTTGCGGGTCCTGCGAAGAGTGAACGGGAAAAGGTGTATCTGTCGAAGGGCATGGATATCATGATCGTCCTCGACGAATCACCGAGCATGTCGGCCCAGGATTTTCAACCGGTGAACCGTTTCGAAGCGGCAAAGCAGGTAATTCGGAGCTTCGTAAGGGAAAGAGAAAACGATGCAATCGGTCTTGTCAGCTTCAGCGAGGACGCGGCATTGCGCGTTCCACCGACGCTTGATCGTAAGACGCTTCTCGAACGTTTGGATGACCTCTCGATTATGAGCCTCGGAGACGGGACTGCGATCAGAATGGGGCTTGCGGTTGCCTCGCTTCATCTCGAAGAAAGTGACGGGACCGCAAAGATCATCGTTCTGATAACCGATGGGGAAAACAACGCGGGCGAAATTCTGCCTTCGACGGCGGCGGAAATCGCCAGAAAACTCGCTATCCGAATCTATGCGATAGGAATAGGCACGCAGGGAGAGGTCCCGATCGAGTACACGGATCCGGAAACCGGTGTCGTACGAAAGGGATTATTCGAAAGCAGGTTCAACGAGCAGCTGCTCAGGGACATCGCCGAATCGTCGGGGGGACGTTACTTTCCCGCGAAAAGCCCGGGGGCATTGAATGCCGTTTTCCGAACGATTCACACGCAGGAGACCACCGAAAAGCGGGTAAGATTCAGGGTTCACACGATACCGCTCTATCGTACGTTTATTTTCATCGGTCTTGCACTGATTCTCTTCGATTTTCTCGTGCGAAAATTCCTGCTCAAGGAGATCGTTCCATGATACAGGAGCCGAGGTATTTGGGGTTGCTACTTATCATTATCCCGATTGCCCTCCTTGCGCTGCGACGATACCGATCGGGACTGAATGCGATTACCGCGTTGACCGGGCGACGGAATATCAAGAATCTGACGAATGTATTTCAAATTCGCTGGTTTTTTACGACGTTTGCGTTTGTTTTAGCGATTGCATGCGCCGTATTCGCCGTTGTCGGTTTTAGATGGGGTTGGGAGCCGCTTCCGGAAACAAAGGACAAAGGGCAAACGATCTTCGTTTTCGATATCTCACGCAGCATGCTCGCCGAAGATCTTACCCCCAATCGGTTGTCCCGGGCGGCGACGATCGCCCGTACGCTTGTCGAGAGCCGGACCGGTGATTCGTTCGGGATTGTCGTATTTTCCGGTGACGGGGCGGTTTTTCTACCGGCAACTGAAGACCGTACTGCTGTAAATCGATACCTCGATTCGCTTCATCCATCGATATTGACGGTCCCCGGAACCGATATCGCGGCGGGGATCGATGCAGGGATAGAGGCGTTTCCGACTTCAACCGAAGCAACTCGAACGATGCTGCTGTTCACCGACGGTGGATTCCTGACCGGTGATGCAAAACGGGCAGCCGCCGGAGCGCTGGATCGCGGTGTGCCGCTCCACGTGATCGGAACCGGTGGTGATGAACCGGTTCGTATCCCAATCGAAAACGGCTGGGTAACGAACGAGAAGGGCGAAGTAGTGACGACGCAACTGCGTATGGATGTTATCGAGTCGATTGCGGAGGCGGGAGGAGGCGAAGCGATCCGGATGGACGATCCGGCGGTAATCGAAAAGATGCAGCGGCTGTTACCCGGGGGGAGCGGAACAAAAAGCCGTCGCTATCGATTCGTTCCGGCCGACCGGTATCGGTTTTTTCTCGTACCGGCGGTGCTATTTCTCTTCGGGATGGTGACTATCAGGATTATTCGATGGAGAAACGCGTTTTGAACATACGATGGTGCCTGCCGGCGGTTATTCTGCTGCTCGCTTCGTGTGCGCCCTTCGAGGCATATGTGCGTGTTGCGAGGGCGGGTAACGAGTTTTCACGGGGTGAATATGCGGATGCGACAACGCAGCTGCTCGAAGCACGAGAGCTCGGGGTATACATCCCGTGG
>CAYLZA010000589.1:0-2851 GCA_964387575.1 uncultured Spirochaetales bacterium
ATCTAAAAAGCTACGAAGAACGGTTGAGGAGCGGGTAATTTTTTATGACACCGGCGAACCCAACATCCGACGGAAACCTTACCGAAGAATCAGATTGGAGGGACGTGGATCATTCGTGGTACTCTCTAATCGAAAGAAGCGGTCCGGGAGGACTGCACAACGAGCAACCTACCATCGCAATAGCCGATGACGGCGCGTGGATTTGTGCATGGACCCAAGGTCCGCGTGAGGCTGCAATACCTCTTGAGATAGTAGCAAGAAGAAGTTGTGATCGTGGTCAAACTTGGGAATCGATAGAGATTATCGAGCCGGCCGATGGATATCGAATAGCTTCGTACTCGTATGTATACAAAAGCTCTATAAATGGAAGGGTTTTTTGCTTTTACCGATACAACCATCACGGAGCGACGATTATTCGTCCCGATGCTTGCGGTGAGGTTTTCTTTCGCTTTTCCGATGACAATGGAAAAACGTGGTCCTCAAAGCGATGTATTATTCCGACAAGAAAGACTTCGATTGATGACCTGGAAGGAGAATTCGCGGGCTGGTTTTGCGGACAAGGCCCCGTAGAAATCGACGGCAATTTATGGATTCCCGGCACAAAACACAACCGTGCGATCAATAACCGGGAGGTGTGGTTCTGGGTTAGCCCCAACGCATTGAACGAACCGGATCCGGAGAGGCTCAATTGGTACAACAAGCCCGATGGGGATCGGGGAATCGGCGCGAGTTACCATCCAAATTGGGAAGAAGCGTGTATAGTTTCGCTCAAAGATGATGTGCTGCTTTACTCGGTAATGCGAACACGTACAACCGGATTTCTCGGGCAATCATGGAGCAGTGACGGTGGCGACACTTGGGCGGAAGGATCAGCCGCTGAATATTGGAATGGTTCCGGTGAGCTCAATAACCCCAAGGTCGGCCCCAGCCTTACTTGCTTGAGTGACGGAACATATTTATTGTTATTCTACAACGACAGAGGTGAGGAAGGGATCCCTTGGTACGAGTTGTTTGATAGATCCCCGCTTTGGTGCAGCGTCGGCTGGATTGACGGAAACGTTCTCAAGTTTTCCCAACCAGAAATCTTACTCTATAACGACCTCGATACGAGCACGAGTGCTGAAGGAAACCGTTCGTCGATACACGCCCCGTATGTGTTCGAGTCCGACGGTAGCGTCTACGTGGTGTATGCAAACAAAAAGACTAATGTACAGATTACTGAGATCCCCCGGTCGATGATTCAGGGATTACGTGATCAGAGGACCGCTTCGCGTGCTATTAAAGCCGGGTTAGTATATACCGCCGAAAGCAGGAGTGGACTTAATCTGAACGCACCGGTAACTCGCTGGTTTGGAGAGAGTATCTCTTCTCTGCATATTGCTTCGGGAGATTCATTTGCTCTTGAGTTTTGGCTCGAAACGCAAAGCAAATCGGAAGAAGGATTGATGAATCGATACCTCTTTGATTCTTCCGATTCCGAGGGCGCCGGATTGCGTTGTTATATCGATAATTACGGACGTTATGTAATTGAAATAATGGATTTGGAGGGAAACACGATTCAGGCAAAAAGCGATGCAGATTATGTAATTTCAAAATCTTTACAACACGTAGTATTCAATGTCGACGGGTTATCAGACGTAATTACGATTATCGTCGACGGTCGAATTTCGGGATTCGAAAAAAGGAAGAATTTCATTGAAATGTTTCATTCGATTCGCAAGGTAAACATGTTGGGTGCAGCCTGTATTGGTAGATCTTTTCATCATGTGCCGAACGAGACGGCATCTAAGGACGAATTTGTCCACGTTTTGATATTCCGTGCGTACAATCGGTACCTGAGGACGAGCGAGGTAATAGCTAGCTATCGCTACGGATCCAGCTTCGGAAAATAACATGGACGAATGCCGACCTGATATTATTCTATTACTCGTAGACCAAATGCGTGCCGACGCGATTGGAGAAGCAACACCCAATATAAACAAATTGGCTTTGCAAGGCGTACGTTTTGACAACTGCTATTGTGCATCTCCGCTTTGTTCGCCATCGAGAAATAGTATCATAACGGGAAGATTCCCGGGAGAACACGGCATATTTGGGAATATGGCCCCGCGTCCGATCACCCCAGAGCTTAGAAAAGACACATTTGCTTCGCATAAAAAAAAAATGGGTATCACACCGCTTATATCGGGAAACACCATTTAGTCGATCGATCGGGTCTCGGCGTTGATCTGCTCGAAGATGATGAGCTTATACGTAGCTACGGCTACAATTGCATATTTCAAGTCGGTGACGTTGGTGAGGCACGGATCAATCAAGATAGGTTTACCCGACATCTGAAGAATAAGAAAAGACTGGAGGAGTGGCGTTCTTCCGTTGGCGCCGAATACGTTGCAAAATCAGAGCAGATTAATACAACCGATGGCTTTATCGCACAATCTGCAATAGATTTTATCGGTAGCTATAACGATGCAAGCCCGTTGTGTCTCACAATAGGTTTTGTTGCTCCGCACGGACCATACTGGTCCCCCGATCCATTTGCGAGCATGTTTGACGCGAATGCAGTTTCCGCTCCCGTAGGTTGTGAGGGTAAAAGAAAAACAACCAATACGAGTTACGGTAGTTATGATTTGTCCAGTCCGAATACGTTGGATGATGACGATAGCGTGTTACAAGCAAAAGCGGAACGCGCTGCATATCTCGGTCTGGTTGCGTACGTAGATTATCCTAAAGTCGCATTACTCTCACCAAAAAGAGCGTATCAATATACAAAGTGTAAGAGTTTGATGAAATTTTGTCATTCACTTCAGCTGAAGCCGCGTCCTTTGGGCGCGGTTTCCGGTCAGCGGCTGTG
>CAYLZA010000590.1:0-2847 GCA_964387575.1 uncultured Spirochaetales bacterium
GCATTGAGCGGACTCAAGGCCGACGCGGAAGATGCTATCAAGCGCGGCGAGCATATCGACCGACTCGTAGACACGGTGGTTGACGAGCTCGTTGGCGCGGTTAACAAGGATGTATCCTGCAAAAACGACCTCTGTTTTGTGTTGGTTGTGTTTATTCTGGAATTGCTTATTTCTATCCGCGCCGATCTCGATCTCTTCTTTGTCTCGGGAACCGATATGGTAACATACCTGAAAGGGATAACGTCTCTCGACGAATTGCAGGTGTTTTTGCGCTCCTATTTTCTGAAGCTCCATGGAGTCTGGCTCCGACACATAGGGCATCATAACAATCGACTCATAACAAAGGCTATGCGGTTTATGACCGAGAATATACACGACGACATCTCACTAACCCGAGTGGCGGAGGAGTTGAATGTACATCCAAATTATCTCAGCCGTATATTCAGGGCGAGCTCCGGTCAAACGTACATTGGATGCGAGACTGATCTCAAGATGAAGGAAGCGATGCGTATTCTCGTCGAGACCGAAAAAAAAGTATATGAGATAGCCGAATTGTTGCAGTATCGTGATGTCAATTATTTCACCCGGCTCTTCAAGAAGAACTGCGGGGTTTCGCCTTCCGAGTATCGAGCTTTACATTCATAGCCTTCTATCAACCGGCTGCAACGGTATAGTGATATCGACCGCCGTCCCTTCGCCCCATCGGCTGGAGATCGACAGACCGTATTCAGGACCGTAGACAAGCTCTATTCGTTTCTGAACATTTCGCAGCCCCGATGCTGTTGATATGTCTCCGTCACTGCGGATGCCCGCATGTATGAGCGAGAGTTTTTCCGGTTGTATTCCGCTACCGTTGTCGATTATGCTGAAAACCACTTTGTCTGATTCGCTTCGTGCCTTTATTTCGATATAGCAGTCTTTGCTACTGTCGGCAATTCCATGAATTACCGAATTCTCGACGATCGGTTGAATAATGAGATTGGGAATAAGTTGCCGGCGAATTCCGTCTTCGATGTCAAAACGATGCTCCGTCAGATTTGCACATCGAAATCTCTGTATATAGAGATAACTCTCCATCGCTTGGACTACGTCCTGTATCTTGATGAAGTCTTTTCCTTTGTTGAAAATCGACCGATAGAGCTTTGAAAGTGAAATGACGATTCGAGAAATATCCTGTGCGCCGTGCTTCCGGGCTATCCAGTTGATAGTATCGAGCGTATTGTACAGAAAATGAGGATTAATCTGCCTTTGCAGGAACTTGAGCTCGATATCTCGCTTCAATAGCTTTTCATGATACAGTTCACGTATCAGTTTGTCGATTCTTTGAACCATCTGGTTGTAGCTCGAATAGAGATAGCCGAATTCGTCATCACGTTTTTCGTTTATAAGGTCATTAAAATCACCCCGTTCGGCTCTCTCCATGGCGTGCATGAGTGTGTATACCGGTTTATTGACCTGCTTGACTACTGCAAGAGAAGCGGAAATAAATAGAAGCAACGTAATTACCGTGATAGTGGAAATCATGCTGATAAGTATGATTTTTTGCTCCGCAAAAAGCTCGCTTTTCGGTAACAAAACTTGCGTGCGCCATCCGATTTCCGCAAGCGGCATCGAAACTGAAAGATATTTACGTTCGAAGTGGAGATCCGAGATCCGTGACTCGAGATGCAGATCGGGTTCGATGATGCCACCGAATACCGACGTAATATCCATGCCGAGATTGGCCTTGTTCTCATCAGAAATTATTCGTCCGGTTTCGTCCAGTAGCATTACTCTAGTTGATGTCGTTAATCTGAGTGCTGCAAGTATCTCGTATATCGTGTTTTCGTCGAAATTAATGCTGATGTACGTTTTCTCTCTGATGTCTCGATCGATGATGTCGGCTCTGCAGATGAGAGAGAGAAAGCTGCGTCCCGTAAGACCTTCGTCTTTGAAGTGTCCCACCCAGTGAAAAGCGCTGTCGCCGGACTGTATGTTATCCAGCCATGCGACTTTCGGGAAAAACTGCCCCGAGTAATACACCATATCGGAGGTTATCATCTCGCCCTTGCCGTCTATGTAGGTGTATATCGTGCTGATTTCCTGATTCATTTCAGCTTGAAGCATCAGCTCCCAGACAAAACTCTCTACCAGTGAGAATTTCTCATAGTAGCTCGTGCTTATCTCGGGATTGAAGTTAGCCAACGATACGAGTGACTCGTTTGTGGAAATAATGAATCCGATCTCACGTGCTTTCTGGAATAAAAACGAGAGAAAATGATTCGTCTGCTCCACATTCGTGACAGTAGATTCGGTGATTTTGCGGGTAATCCATCTATTCGTAAAGAAAGTGAGTACGGCAAAGGCGATTGCGAAAAGAATAAAAATAGAGAGGATCCATGCAATAAGCCGGGTTTTTAAGCTGTGAGTATTTATGTGCGGGGCAATCATCAGCCCTTCAACGATCCGATAAGTATACCCTTCACAAAGTATTTTTGTAAATACGGATAAATCACGATAATCGGAAGCATTGAAATGATAATTATGGCGCTTGATAGACCTTCGATATTGAGATTACGTTGCAGGTAGTCTTTGTCCATCGCCGACATGGCCTGCTCGAATCGTTCGTAGTTCATTTGCTGGACCGAAATCATTTCTCTGAGTTTCACCGGAAAGGTGTATTTCTGCGGGTCATTGAGAAAAATGACCGCATGAAAAAACGTATTCCAGAATGCAACGGCGGTAAAAAGCCCGATTGCCGCGAGGACCGGAGATGAAAGCGGAATGACGATCTTTCTGAAGACAAAAAACTCCCTCTCCACCGACGACGGCCGCTCGTGGTCCGACGTGACCCCGCCCGGCTTCCCC
>CAYLZA010000591.1:0-2843 GCA_964387575.1 uncultured Spirochaetales bacterium
CATCTTCTTTGATTCTGCTGTGTTGTACGATGTGCATAATCGCAAGCGTTCCGAGCCATCCAACTACCGCCGCCCCGATCAAAAGCACAATCGGTGCTTTGGAGTGTGTCAATAGAAAAGCGATTGCAATTCCGGGCAGCGCCGCGTGACTGATGGCATCTCCGAGCAGGCTTTGTTTTCTGAGCACCGCGAATGCACCGAGCGAACCGCTTACGATACCGATAATCGCAGTTCCGAGCACGACATTTCGAATCGTGTAATCGCTGATAATCGATCCGATGATACTCATCGTTAGACGGCTCCTGCGGCGCCCGTCGATCTGTTGCTGCCGTCGGTGGGCACCGATGTGCGGCCACCCGAACCACTGTTACCCGAGGTAACCGATTCTTCACCGCGTCGAACAAACGAGATTCTTCCGCCGTAGGTTTTTCGAAGGTTCTCGTCGGTGAACACATCCTCGACATTGCCACTCACGATTTTGCGTACGTTCAGAAGCACAACCGCATCGAAGTATTCGGTAATCGTTTGAAGATCGTGATGTACAACGACGACGGTCTTTCCGGCGCCTCGCAGTTCTTTTAAGATAGAGACAATTGCCCGTTCGGTGGCTGCATCGACGCCCTGAAACGGCTCATCCATGAAATAGACATCAGCATTCTGAATCAGTGCGCGAGCGAGAAATACTCGCTGTTGTTGACCGCCGGACAGCTCGCTTATCTGTCGGTCCGCGAAGTCGAGCATCGATACCTGCTCCAGCGCTTCATTCGCCAGAGCAACTTGTTTCGATCCGGGCCGACGTATCCAGCCGAGGGAGCCGTAGCTCCCCATCATAACCACATCGAGTACCGTCGTCGGGAAGTCCCAGTCCACCGCAGTACGTTGCGGCACATAACCGACGCGATGCCGGTTTTTCTGAAGCGGTTCGCCGAATGCAAAGATCCGACCCGCCGCCGGTTTGATGAGCCCGAGTATCGATTTTATCAGTGTCGTTTTTCCTGCACCGTTCGGTCCGACGACGGCCATCAGTACTCCCGGCGGCACGGCAAGGTCCACGTCCCAGAGCACCGGTGTATCGCGATATGCAACCGTCAGATCCTGAACTTCTATGGCGAGCTTGGCGGCTTCCATAATCAATTTCCTTTTAACGAGTCGACGATGGTATTCACGTTGTGACGAACCATACCGATGTAGGTTCCCTCGGCGGTACCTTCATCACCCATGGCGTCCGAAAAGAGCTCGCCGCCTATCTCCACATCGAATCCTCTCGATTTTACCGCAGCCTGTAACGCTTCGACGTTTTTCCGGGGAACCGAGCTTTCCACGAAAATCGCAGCGATTTCATTTTCCGCGATGTAATCCGCGAGCTCACGAACATCGGCGGTTCCCGCCTCGGATACCGTACTGATCCCCTGGAGACCGCGCACCTCGAATCCGTACGCCTTTCCGAAATAACTGAATGCATCGTGGGCAGTGACGAGAATCCGTTGCTCCGGATCGAGCTCGGAGACACGTTCGTTCACGAAATCGTTGAGCTCTTCGAGCTTTTTCGCGTATTCCGCGTGCGCTTCAGTATACGCTTCATTGTGATCGGGATCCGCTTCGATGAGTGCGTCTCGAATCGCTCCGGCAACCTCCATCCACAACGAAACATCGAACCAGACATGCGGATCATGAGATCCTCCGTATGATTCAACCGTGATCAATTTTGATTCCTCAATTACTTCCGCCACCGCTACGGTGGTTATGCGTCCGTCCAGTCGTTCCAGGACTTCTCCCATTTTCGCTTCGAGATGAAGACCGTTGAACAGAATAAGATCCGCCTTCGAGAGTCGCGATACGTCTCCCTCGCTCGCTTTGTAGAGGTGCGGATCAACACCCGGCCCCATCAGCCCGGTTACTTTTGTATACTCACCGCCGATGTTCTCGGTAACGTCGGCGATCATTCCGATCGTCGTAACGACGTTGAGCTTTTCTTTCCCCTCACCGTTATCGTTGCCGCACGATATAAGCATGAGAACCGCCGATAGCGCGAAAACAAACGCTATCGCACGGACGATCGATATCACACCGGGTTTTAATGTAGACCGATCTGATCTCTTTAATCGATGTTTGTTCGTTCTCATTGTTTTTCTCCTAATATAGGTCCGCCGAAGATTATGGAAACCACGGAATTAAGTCGATCGCAATTCGCAAAATCCGTTTACGTAAGCGGTAAAGGACGCCTTAAACGGGCGCGGGTGATTTCCATAATCTTCGACGCAGTCCCGCTCGATTGATTGGCAGTAGTATACTCATTCAACTTTGACTAGTCAAATAGACGCCTAACCCCATTCAAAGTCATTTGCACACAGGCAGAGCCGTCGACGCAGCACGTTTGTCCGGTGTGCGGCGTATCTGCTTCCGGGGCAGCATGTTGCCGCCGGCATCGCGTCGCCTCTGATCCCGCCTGCCGCGATCGGCGAGGCTCCCTTGAGACGGCACCGGCTCCGATGTAGTATTTTCACATATGAAAGCAGGCTTTTATTTTACCGACATTACACCGGCGCTCGGTATGGAACGCCCCGGGAGCTATATCAAGCGATATATACACGCAATCGGAGACAGGCTCAACGCACGAGCCGCGGTTTTCGAGTCGAACGGCGAGCGGATCGCTCTGGCAGGGCTCGATACGGCGGGTATTCGATCGAGCGAGACCGCCCGGATGATTCGCGAAGAGGTGGAGTCGCGATGCGGAATCCCTGAGTCTAACGTGCTGGTTGCCGCTTCTCACACGCATTCAGGCGGTGCATTTATAGGATTTTTGCCCGAAGAGTTCAAATTATTAAGCAGGAATATTTTGTAGC
>CAYLZA010000592.1:0-2840 GCA_964387575.1 uncultured Spirochaetales bacterium
CGTTCCAGTTTCGCTTCCGCCGGGTTGTATCTCGCTGACGAACCAGTTGAAAATATCACCGACCGCGGATTGCCCGGCTTCCATCCCGTGATAACCGGGGAGGATCGAACCGGGTACGATTCCGCACAATCCCGGAATATCGGGCACCTTTTGCGTCAGCGGGGCGACCATCATGTCGCATGTGGAAGTTCCTACGTTTTTTACGAGTATTCCCGGTTTGATGCCCGAGCCGACGCCTCCGAGATGCGCATCGAATGCACCCACCGCGACGGGAATTCCCTCCGTGAGTCCGAGCTTATCCGCCCACTCGGCGGTCAGTTTTCCTGCCGGATCGGCTACGGTGTATGCGGTATTTGGAAGCGAGTGCCGAACTTCGGCCAGCTTCGGTTCGAGCTCTCGGAGAAACTCGATCTCGGGATATCCTCCCCAATCGGTATGAAAGAGCCCCTTGTGCCCCGCAGGGCAGATACCCCGTCGCATCGATGAGGGATGCTGATTCCCCGTAATCACGGCAGGAATCCAGTCGGCACATTCCACCCAGGAATACGCCGCCTCGAATACCTTCGGATCCGCCGTGAGACAGTGCCAGATTTTTGCCCAGAACCACTCCGATGAGTATGTGCCGCCGACTTTTGCGAGATAGCTCGGTCGTATATCGGCGGCTTTTTCGGTAATTCGACGAGCTTCCTCATGCGAAGTGTGATCTTTCCACAACCACGCCAGTGCGTTGGGATTTTTCTCGAATTTCGAGTGAAACGCCAGCGGGGTGCCCACGTCGTCGACCGGAAGCGGTGTGCTTCCGGTTGTGTCTATACCGATGCCGATAACCCGGTCCGCAGAAAATCCGTCTACCTGCTCCGCGTTGGATAACGCACCCTTTACACAGGCGGCCAGCCCGTCGATATAATCCTGCGGATGCTGGCGGGCAAGATTGGCGTCCTTATCGTCTAGAATGATTCCTTCATCACCTCGTTCGTACTCCCATACGCTGTCGGCGATTTCCGACCCGTCGGCTACCTCGACCACCAGGGCACGTACCGAATTCGTTCCATAATCGAGACCTATCGTGTATTTCGTGCTCATACGAACCACTCCTCGGCAGTGAATGTTACTGATCCGAATCCTGTGGATTCCCATCGATCGTATCACGAGCGGTTGGGGCGGGCAACCTGACCACACACGAGTCTCAGGATCGGAGCCCAACGATAGCGACACGCCTCTTGTGTGGTCAGGTTACCGGTCGGCGTCGGATTCTTTTTGCTGGTACAGCGTTACGGTAAACGTGCTTCCTTCATTCGGCGCACTGTCCACATCCACATCGCCGCGGTAGAGCGTAGCAATTTTCTTTACGATGGAGAGACCGAGACCGCTTCCCGGAATGCCACGAGTTTTTTCGTTCTTGATCCGTACGAAATCCTGAAATAATCGTTCCGTATCTTCCTTGCTCATCCCGATTCCGGTATCCGAGACACGTATGATCAGTCGGTCGTCGTCTCTAGTGATCGAAACATCGACCGTACCCCCCTCTTTGTTGTACTTCACGGCGTTGGAAATCAGATTGTTGAGGATTATCTCTATCTCGCTCGGATCTGCACGAAACTCGGTATTTTCATCGCATTCGAGCTTTATATCGACCGACTTGTCGTTTGCATCCGGACCGGCGGTATCGATTGCGGTTTTTACCGATTGATACACGTTTATGATTTCGAGCTCGCGTTTTTTCTGTCCCGATTCGATCCGGGTCAGATCGAGGAGATCGTCGATCATCTTTCTCATATAGTGCAGACGAACCGAAGACCTGTTGAGGATAGTCTCTCGATCTTCCTCGGAGAGCGAATCCCCCTGATCGAGCATTATGTCGATAAACCCCTGAACTGCGTTGAGCGGTGATTTGAGCTCGTGCGCGAGTACCGATAGAAACTGAAACCGTACCTGCCGTCGTTCCCGTTCGAGATTCTGCGCCTGTTCTGCGAGAACCGCGTGTTGCGCGGCTTTTGAAACCGTGTTACGGAGCTCTTCAGGAGTAAACGGCTTCGGCAGAAAATCATACGCACCTTTTTTGGTCGCCTGGATTGCCGTTTCTATCGTTGCATACGCAGTTATCATGATAACGAGCGGAGCCGGTTTGTGACTCGAAAGCGAGCTCATCATATCTATCCCGCTCATTCCCGGCAGCTTCTGATCGAGGAGCATGATATCGGGGGATTCGTTTTCTATTAATGGCAACGCTTCCTCGGCGCTTGCTGCTTCGAGTAATGAGAGCGAGTAATCCTTGTCGACGTCATCAACGTGAACGGTGAAACGCGAGAGGGTTCTGGTGATGGCAAGCCGCATGCCTTCTTCATCATCGACGCTCAGAATCGTGATCGTATCCATGACGCAAGTATAGAATCCGGCTACAAGCGCTGTCCACCTTCATTTGTGCATTTTTTCACGATATACCCTTGCGAGCAGCAAATATGTCGTGCATAATGGAATGGAAATATCCCCAAGTGCACATCCACGTGTAGTTGAGCCGGGCAATTCGTACGGACATAGCACGTTAGCATGGATGATCGATGTGTACAAGAGGAGACGAGAGGTGGCAGATGAGCACAGACGTTGGAAAAGTGAAGGAAATCTGCCGGCAGATGGAGAATGATCCCGTCAAAATGATGGATATTCTCCGGGCCGTGCAATCACAATTCGGTTGTGTCGACGATTCGGCGATTGATACGATTGCGAAAGCAGTGTCCGTTCCACGAGTCGAGGTCGACAGCACCGTAACGTTCTATTCCTTTCTATCAAAAGAACAGGAGGGCGAGTTCATTATCCGGCTGTGCAACGATATTATCGATCGG
>CAYLZA010000593.1:0-2837 GCA_964387575.1 uncultured Spirochaetales bacterium
TTTTTAAACGTTTCCGACCAGTCATTATCACTTTCCATGCGGCGAGAAACGTTTTCTCCATAAAGTTTTTGTGATTGTGCTGAATTCAATAATTGTTGGTGCGGAATCGATACTATCTCAAAACCAATATCACATCGTATTTCGCAAGCATCGACCACGACGTGCTGCTTGCACTCGTAGAACGGAAGATAAAAGGCCGGCATTTGCTGGATCTGCCCGAGCGAATCGTTCAAACCGGTCGATCATTGGGGCTGTCGATCGGCAACTACTTCAGCCGATTTCTCGCCAACGTCTATCTGAATCCGCTTGCCCACTACGTCAAAGACCGACTCGGATACCGCACCTACCGATCGAAACCGGAGATGTGAGGATCAAGGCGATCTCACCTATAGTGACGATGAGACTATGCCGAATGAACGTGCGTTTGCAAACAACGTCACCATTACCGAAGACACGCTTACCGTGGGCTTTGACGACGGCAGGACAATTTCCGTCCCTTTGAGCCGGTTTCCTCGCCTTCTACACGGCTCGATGCAGGAACGAGAAAATTGGCGATTTACCGGACGCGGGGAACGAATCCACTGGCCGGAGTTGGACGAAGACATCAGCGTTGCCGGATTACTGGACGGAAGAGCGTCTGCAGAAAGTCAACTATACTCCGTCTGTCAGTCTAATCGTATGGACTCCCTATAGCCTGTCGCTTTCTTCCGGTTTGACATCCTTAACTCTGGACAAAGCATCCTCGAATTTCTCGATCCCTTCGAAGTCACGAAGGTTGTGCGTGATAATGAAATCAGCTTCACTTGCTACGGCCGGCTCCAATACCATGTCGTCTTTGGGATCCGCAAGATATGGTCGCCACAAATAGAATATTTTTTGATGGCGTGAAACGCTGCATGCGTAGTCAAGTATGTTCTCGATGTCTTCGTCGGTTAGTCCTATCGATGTTCGCTGTCGCTTTGCTACGCTTTCGTATTCCAAAACAAGTGGAACTGACACAACAACATTAAGCTTTCCGGTTCCCAGCAACTTGAGCGTTCTAAAAGAGGCCCCGTTACGAGATCGTAGTGCCGAAATCAAGACATTTGTATCAATGACCACCGGCACCATGCTGGTATTATATACAATACCACCAGAATCGTCAAAATCCCACTGCAAAATGGAACGCGATTCACCGAATCAGGTTCAATGCATCCAGCTGGGGCGTAGGCGTGATCCGTTTCGACATAGTGCGGAAATTTGGGTTGCCGGAAGGTGTCTCTTGAATGTATTCGAAAAGGCTCATTCCTTGTGCTTTCGCTGCTTCGGCAATTCGCTGGGCATAATAATCTCGATATGTGAATAGCCACGAGATGTATTTACCATTACCGGCTCTATTTTACTCAAAATTGCTGTGTGTAGAAAATAGTATCCGCTCTCACGTTGGTATCTTCCACCAATGCATCGGTCTGAGTCCACTATTGCGAAAAACGACAGTTGACACCATCAATGGTATGATTTATGTTACTTTTGGATGCAGCAATTCGAACTGCTTGAATACCTTGAAAACGAGAAATCGTTTTACGCGGAATGGTTTAGTTCCTTAGACGCGGCCCCGGCTATCGCGTGTATTATGGAATCGATGAAGGACGAATCATTTTGTTGCTCGGTGGCGGGACAAAGCGGCACCAATCGCGAGACATAAAGAAGGCGACCGACAGGTGGTCGACGTACAAGAAACGAAAGAAACAGAGGTGATAATATGGCATTAACCCGAGAATATCGAGAGACGGTTGTTGAGCGGCTCAAAGCGGATCGCGAGTTCACGGCTGCGGTTTTTTCAGAGGCTATTTCGGCCTTTGTAGAGGGCGATAAGGCGACCACACTGTCGATACTGAGAGATTTGGTTCATGCGCATATTTCATTCAAAACCCTTTCGGAGCAAACCGGATTCGACGAGAAAGGACTCCATCGCATGTTGAGTAGCCAGGGTAATCCAACAACGAAGAATCTATCGACACTCTTACACACAATCGAAAAGGATCTGGATCTGAAGCTCGAGGTAAAAGCGACATAGTAGCCGGCATCGCGAATAATGTGTCGCGCAGATGAAAGGTACATTCCCTCACACTCCCGGATCGCAAGCCGCCGCATCGCCTCCCAGGCCGTCGCCTCCCGAACCGTTGCCGCGATTATCACCCTCCGCTCCGGAGCGGAGGCGGCGATATTCCGGAAGACCAGAAATTTGCTCTTGCTGATCGATGATACAGGACGAACAGTCACGGCACTACAGTTACGTTGCATGCGGCGCAGTTCTCGCGATGGGTGATGACGTTCTTGTCTTGTTGCGTGCAAGCCGACCTCGGCTTGCACGCTTGGCACCGCACTTGCAGTTCTTACCGGAATCAAACACAATACCACAAAGGAAGGAAATAGTGCTGGAAATACGCTCTCAACAGTGGGATCCTCGTACGCAGCGACTCGTCGCCGACGGCGCGTGGGGAACCGAAATCATGAATCGGGGATTGAAATCGGGCGATGCCGCGGAGCGGCTCAATGTGGAAAATGCGGGTATCGTCAAAGGCCTTGCGGCGGATTACGTGCGGGCCGGTGCGGATATCATTCTGACGAACTCATTCGCGGGATCACGGTTTCAGCTCGAACGTCACGATCTCGGTGACAGGGTTGTCGAAATCAACCGCGTCGCCGCGGAGATTTCCGCACAGGCGGTTCGGGAAACCGAGCATCGACGCCGGACGGACGCGAAATCCGGCGCTCCGACGAAACGAATGTTCGGACGTCCGATTGTTGCGGCGAGCATCGGTCCTTCCACGAAGCTACTCGCGATGGGCGACGTC
>CAYLZA010000594.1:0-2836 GCA_964387575.1 uncultured Spirochaetales bacterium
ATATCCAAAGCGCTGGAGCTTGCATCGTCTATCGAGGAATCCCCACGAGTCGGTGGAGACTACATAGAATCGGTTATGTTTTCCGATGAGAAGGTCGATGCCTTCGACGATCGCGAGCCGGAAGTGACGATTCCGATTGAAGAGAATCCGCGGGTTAAATCGCTTTCAAAAAAGGCGAGATATGCGCTCGACAAGGACGGGAACATGCTCCCGAAAACGAAGATCCTCGCGATCAGAGACGCGCTTTTCGAGGCGATGCTTCATCGGTTCTACACCGATCCGACGATGGTAGCCTACGGTGAGGAGAACCGGGACTGGGGCGGCGCGTTCGCCGTCTACCGGGGACTGACCGAATCGCTCCCGTATCACAGGCTGTTCAATGCGCCTATTTCGGAAGGCGCCATAGCCGGTTCAGGGCTCGGGTACGCTCTTTCCGGTGGACGTGCGGTGGTCGAGCTGATGTACTGCGACTTCATGGGACGCGCCGGGGACGAGATCTTCAACCAGGTCGCCAAATGGCAGGCGATGTCTGCAGGCGTGCTCAAGCTTCCGCTTACGATCCGTGTATCGGTCGGGAACAAATACGGGGCGCAGCACTCGCAGGACTGGACATCAATCGTTGCGCATATCCCCGGTCTCAAGGTGATGTTTCCGGCAACACCATACGACGCAAAAGGAATGCTCAATCTGGCGCTCCACGGTACCGATCCGGTGATTTTTTTCGAGAGTCAGCGTATCTACGACATGGGAGAAATTTTCCACGAAGAAGGTGTCCCGGAGGAGTACTACGAGGTCGAAGAAGGGATGCCTTCGCTCAAACGTGAAGGATCCGATATAACGATATGTACCATCGGGGCAACGCTCTACCGTGCGCTCGAGGCGGTGGAAGAGCTCGAGAAAAAAGGCGTTTCGACAGAGCTCTTCGATCTGAGGTTCATCAACCCGCTCAATCTCGATCCGATCGTAGAATCGGTAAGGAAAACCGGGCGTCTCGTGCTCGCATCCGACGCATGTGAACGGGGATCGTTTCTCCACACGGTAGCGTCGCAGATACAGCAACTGGCCTTCGATTATCTCGATGCCCCGGTGGCGGTCGTCGCCGCTCGTAACTGGATCGTTCCGGCGGCGGAGCTCGAGGCGGTATTCTTTCCGCAGAAAGAGTGGATCCTCGACACGATACACGAGAAGATCGTACCGCTTCCGGATCACACGGTGACGACGGTTCAGACCAACGGCGATTTCGCCCGGCGGTATCGAATAGGCGTGTAGACGATAGACAATACGCCGGCAATGACGTACCTGCGGGCGCGTTTGCGGTGCGCTCTATGCATGCAATGAGCACAGGAGAAAAGCAGCGATGAACGGAAAAGCCGACAAAAAGCAGCAGGAGGGATTTTCGAGCGCCGATCGATCGGTCCGGCTCGAGAAAGCGAAGGAAATCGGCGCTTCGATAGCCGACGGAACGATCTCGAGGACCGAGACCGATGAGATCAACAATCATGTCCACACGATCTACTCCTTTTCTCCCTACTCTCCGAGTGAGGCGGCCTACTGCGCGTGGACTGCCGGACTTCAGACGGTCGGGGCCATGGATCATGATTCGGTAGCCGGGTGTGAGGAGATGCTCGACGCGGGGAAGGCGATCGGCATCGCAACGACCGTTGGCTGCGAGCTCCGCGTGAGTATGACCGGAACCGACGTGGAAGGACGTAAGATCAACAATCCCGATTCGGCGAACATCGCGTATATCGCGCTCCACGGTATCCCACGTAACAACCTCGGTCGGATCGCCGGATTCCTCGAACCGGTACATGAAGCGAGAAACACCAGAAATCGGGGGATGACCGATCGATTGAACGAGGTGATAAAAAACTGGGGCATAGGAAGTCTCGACTTCGATCGGGATGTACGCGCGATTTCTCGAGCCGATGAAGGCGGAAGCATAACCGAGCGTCATCTTCTGTTCGCAACGGCGAAACGACTGGTCGAGCACAAAGGCCGGGGGAGCGGGATCCTCGATTTTCTTTCCGAGAGGGCGGGAATCGATGTGCCCTCGAAAATCGCCGGCTATCTCGGTGATCCGGAGAATCCGCATTATCTTTATGATCTCCTCGGCGTGTTCAAGAGTACGATCATAGAGCAAATCTATATCCAGCCGGATGAGAAAGAATGCCTTCCGGTTGCCCGGGTGCTCGAGCAGGCGCACGAAGCGGGAGCGATTCCAGCGTATGCCTATCTCGGTGATGTTACGAGCTCCCCGACCGGAGACAAGAAACCGGAAAAGTTCGAAGATGAATACCTCGATGAGCTCTTCGATGTGCTTACCACCCTCGGGTTTCAGGCGGTGACCTATATGCCGCCGCGGAACACCATCGAACAGTTGAGGCGGGTTCAGAAGTTGTGCAAGGAAAGGGGACTGATGGAAATCAGCGGTGTGGATATCAACTCCTCCCGTCAATCGTTTAACTGTCCGGAGGTGACCGAGCCCGAGTTTCGGCATCTGATAGACGCGGCGTGGGCGCTGATCGCACACGAGAAGCTATCCGCCCGGGATCCGGCTTACGCGCTTTTCAGCCGCCACAACCGGTGGAAGGATGCGTCGCTCTCGGAGCGCATACGCGTGTACGCATCGATCGGGAGAAAAATCGATCCGGGGAAACCCGAAGAGGCCGTCGCGATTGCGGAGGATTTTGGGGGAATACAATGAACGATGATTTGACGATTGCACCTCTTCTGCGCGGAGTGACCGCCGAAGGGGGAACCGGTAAGATAGTACGCAAGATAAATCCCTCCGGGTCGGCGGATACGGCGGATGTAGTTCTCGAGCCTTTCGATC
>CAYLZA010000595.1:0-2823 GCA_964387575.1 uncultured Spirochaetales bacterium
TAATGTATTCGCCGTTCATCTTGAATGCGAGAATCCACACGCCTTCTTCGGTATTCATCAGCTCCGACGCGCCGTAGGTCATCTCGTATCCGTCCATCGCCACAACGGTAATAGGCAGCTCCGGGTCCAGCTTGACATAGGAGCCGATAAAATCGGCAAAGCGTACTCCTCCGTAGGTGTCGGTGTATGTCGTGCCGGCGGAGGTAGTAAAACTTCCCCTCCCCTCGATGTAGAACGGAGTTTTCTCGAGCTCTACAAGTGAAAATACGTATTCCTTATCGTTGGCAACCAGCGTGAGCTCGAAATCCGGTGCCCCCGCAACATCGACTTTTTCCAGGGACAGCTCGATCCGGACCAGATCCTTCACCCAATACCTGCTCGAGACGTCACCCGCTATCATCGGCGGGATCGGCTCGCCGTTACGGGTGTCGGCGATCATCAATTCGTCGGCAGGGATATCCGCAGTGTTGAACGTTACCGCATATCCGTCGGCCGCTTCGAGCGTAATATCGTACCCCTCGTTCCATAACTGCCTGTCAAACTCGTACGGATGCTTTGCATCCTCCCCGTCCACCATCGCCACTACCAATCGCAGCGGTATCCCACTATAGGAATTGGTCTCACCCTTTTTCTCGAGCGTCCGCTCCACTACGTGGCTCTCGTGGGATCGGGAATCGACGACGCTCTCCGAATCGAGACGATCGCTTCGAGCTCCGACGAGCTCGATCGTCCAATCGTCGGCGCTCGGCGCTTGCTGAGCCGGCGTCAATCCGGCCGGCACGAGCATGCAGATTGCAAAAACCACAAACGGTACCCAACATCGGTGCCGTGTTCTCATCTATACTCCTCCTGTTTCTTTAGCGAATCGACGCGTTCGTCGATTACTCGTTGTCCCTCCGCGAGTGCCTCGTCTATCGTGAGCCTTCCGGAGTAGATAAATCGCAAAATCTTCCAGAGCGAGTTTTTGTATATTCCATATGATGGACCGACGGGCACGGGCATTCCGATCGACTCGGAGGCAATCATCTGCTCGGCGTATCGATTGCTTTCGGCCCACACCCAACGGGCTTCTTCATCGATCGGTATCTTCGCTAGCTCGACGGAAAACCGTTGTTGCACCCCGGGACCGCACAAATGCTCGATGAGACGACGGGCGAGTATCGGCGAGTCGCTTGTTCGAGTAACGGCGAATCCCTTGTAATCGAGCATCGGAGATATCGGGCGTCCGTTGTGTTCGTTTTGCGGGTATGCGAAAACTTCAAAAGGAACATCGAGCTCCTCGAGAAGCGGGATGGTGTACGAGCCGGAGAGCATGAGCCCGACGTTGCCTGCAACGAATTTGGAAATCATTACGTCGCGCTCGGCGATTTCGAGCAATCCCCGGTTTTTTAAATCTACAATATATTGGATCGCACTTCGTGTAGGTTGATCGTAAATCGTTATCCTTCCGTCGCCGTCGACGATTGCTTCATGACCAAAACCAGACTGAAACGGCGCGAGCCAGTAGGCGGAATACGCATTCCAACACGCCGGGTGTACTTCCTCCGAGGTCTTCGCCTCGGCCGTGTCCTCCAGCGCGGCTTCGAGCTCTTCAAGCGATACGCGTGACGGTGAGGTTTGATCCGCGGAGCCGGTGCCGGCGGTTTTGCCTTCGCCGGTCGCTGAGGGGGCGGACGTATTGCGACCGGCCTGCGGGGCGGTGCCGGCCGTTTCAGCCCCAGTGCCGTCGGCTTCCGGACCGCCGGCCGGCAGCCGGAGGAGCTCCGGATTTGCAAACATCAGCTGAACATCGAGATAAAATGGTCGTGCCCAGATTCGGCCGTCGAGCTCGAATGCTCGCTGCGCATTTTCCGAAAGCCCGGCGAGGCTCTCCGGAGGGAGCGGTTGGATGGCCCTCGCCGTCGACAACGGATAAATCGATCCGGCCGACACCATCACGAGGTCCGGGACCGGTCCACGCGCACGAACCACCGAGAGCAGCTTCGAATCCGCAGAGGGAACTTCGTTAACCTCGATCACGAGATCGTGCATCCGGGCGTATTCGGCGATTTCCGCTTTCAGCTCGTCGGTTCCTTCCCAGCCGATCCAGACGTCGAGGTCCGGTTCGCGACGGCCCGTACGCCCTTGCCGCGCATCTTCGACGGCGCGTGAGGCAAGGCGCGAGCTCGGCGAGATCTCACCGAAAAGCCGGATCGATTCTACTTCGAGAACCGGCTTACTCGGGATTACGAGTTGGGCGTCGGCGGAATCCCCTGTACCGATGAGAATCCAGATTTCGTGAAGACGATCGGCAGACACCTCAAACTGTGTCACCGGCGTCTCCCCCGGAGGCGAGGCGTGGAGCTCATAGGCGGTAATCATCGGGGGAAACAACTCGTCTACGGTAACTCCGATACCTGCCGGCGGTGTAGCTTTCTGGTACGAGATCGCCCGAACCTCGGCTGGAACATACGTCTCATAAAGCGTCTCGTTTACATACACATTGAGAGCGCCGAGACCTCGGGGCAGAGCACAAATAAGAAGAAGCACGATAATCCGTGCGCGGATGAGCATCATTCCCCCTTTCCAAACACGGGAGGCGCAACCGTTTCCGGTCACACCCTATCGGCCCGGGCACCGTTGGCGTATACCGGCAGGCACGGGGGCTCGGAGGACTATTGTTTTAGTCGATTACCAGCTTAAAGGACGACGCGGGGAGACGCAAGTGAAAATGTGGAAGAGCCCGGAGACACTTGTGTTGATACACAAACCAGTGCTTCTCGCCGGCTCCGGCGGCGCAAGGAATTCGCATTATGACCGATGAGGAAAGGCACCAAAAACAGC
>CAYLZA010000596.1:0-2807 GCA_964387575.1 uncultured Spirochaetales bacterium
CAAGCTCGTTAGACGGCGGAAGGGTATTTTGCATCGACTCGTAATTCGCACGCTGTAATTAATTAGGTGCAGCGCAAAAACTTGAATAGTGACAAAAATTCGCGATTTAATTAGTAATGATTACTACTATTGCTTTTGAGCTTATATATCCGTAGATTATGTGCGGAGGAATAAATGAACAACGAAACATCACAACAAAAACCATCAATGCCGTTGCTCGGAGACGAGTTTCCGGAAATCGAGGTAAAAACCACGCACGGTCCGATGAACATTCCGAAGGACTACAAGGGAAGCTGGTTTGTCCTGTTCAGCCATCCCGCGGACTTTACGCCGGTGTGCACAACCGAGTTCGTAGCGTTTCAAAAGCGTTTCGCGGAATTCGAAAAGCTGGGTGTAAAGCTGATCGGAATGTCGGTGGATCAGATTTTCAGCCATATCAAATGGGTGGAATGGATCAAGGAAAACCTCGATGTGGAAATCAAGTTCCCGATCATCGCGGCAAACGATTCGATTGCTCACAAGCTCGGGATGCTGCATCCGGGTAAAGGAACCAACACCGTTCGCGCGGTATTCGTGGTCGACCCCGACGGTATCAACCGGTTGATTCTCTACTATCCGCAGGAAATCGGTCGGAACATGGACGAAGTAGTTCGAGCCACACGTGCCTTGATTGTTTCCGACAAGAACGGTGTGGCCGTTCCCGCCGGATGGCCGGACAACGAGCTCATTTCCGATCGGGTTATCGTTCCACCGCCATCAAGCGAGGAAGAGGCAAAAGAACGACTCGAAAAATACGACTGCTACGACTGGTGGTTTTGCCACAAACCGCTCGACTCGTAAGCTGAGCGCGCCCCACATGCCGGCATCTGTTGAGGCGGGGCGCCTCAATATCATTTCACGGTCTGATTTGATTGAGTGTTTTCGTATCGGACTCGATATCGATCATCCGATTCACAAGATCATTCAGCAGCGTCTGAGCCGGTTTTATCAACCCGGTAGGCGGCTCCTGATCGATGAATGGAATACAGAGCACCGGAAGGCTTCGTTCCCGGTCCAGGTATTCGTCGGCGCAAAAGCTCGTGTCGGCTCTCTGTATGTGTTGATCGGTCAACGATCTGACTTCTTCCGCATCCTCAACGTTCACCTCTACTCCACGAAGACCAGGCCAAATCATAATCAGACCGGCGTTTTTATTGGTAATCTTTAAACCGACTCCCTCGGAAAGAAAATGAACTTTGCTTCCAAGCGCGAAATACCAGCGCTGGATGTGATTCAATCCGGGAGGTGGCGGTCTTCGAAACACACTGTCACGAACAAGAATAGCCCCGCCTTTTACATAGAGAAGCTCGCGTGTGCACTTCACGCTCGGGTATGCGGTATGTGAGGCCCTTAGATAGGAGAATGAATTCCCTGAATCACAATTCTCCAGCGTCACCGCTGGGATATATGCATTCCAGCCGGTTGAATAGGCAATATCGTCTTCAATCGGTTTTCCATAGGGAAGGATCGTATTATGAGCGGTAAGATTGATGAGGAATCCCCGCGCAGGAAGCCCATCGCTTCCGGCCCCGTGCGAAAGCTTGTATAGATCGCCGACCGGATCATCTACTATGGGAACTCCACCGGCGACGATATTGAGCGTAAGCATGTCCAGATGTGCATGTCGCGAATCGCCGCGAGTATTGAGCGACATGAGCCAGTAATCGCTGTCGGGCGTCCATGATCCTCTGTCGCACGCATACCCGGCTTCCGATGCGCACAGAAAGGTATTGGGCGGACGCCGAACGCCGGGAACACCGTCCACGAGACCAAGCGCCGAGGCGACTGCGGCGACTGTTGTATCCGTAAAGCGGCCTTTTGGTATCCAGTCGCAGAAGAAAACCGAGCCTTTTCTGATATCGTCGCCCATCGAGGGGAAGGTTCCCGCCGGCTCTATCAACCGGAACATGGTCTCTGCGGCTCTGAGGATCCGGCTCCGGGCATCGTCGTCGAGGAAACGAATCCCGTTGAGCTCCCCGAGCACGAGTGGTCGCGCATAGAACTTTTCAATCGTCGCCCGGATCGTATATGGAATCGAATGCTCTATATAGGCTCCCGAATCGGTGAAATCGTTGAACACGTGCTGCCTGGCAACCTCTTTTGCATGTTCGGTCATAGCGCGGATATCCGCGAATTCGGGCAACATGACGCCGAAGATAAAGGGGGCAACCGCCCGCTCCCACAGATGATGATTCGCTTCTTTGAACTCATCGCTATCGAATCTGCGATACTGCATTGCGGTAAACCAGGCCGAACGGATCATCCGGAACGTAAGATCCCGCGGTACGAGCTCATGATACGGTATCGGGGTATAGAGCAGCTCGATCCAGGTTTCCGCACGAAACGCCGTGCTCATCGCCTCCTGAACGGGATCCGATTGAACTCTGAAGGCATTCGGTTCCCGGTGCTCCCATTTCAGCGGAAACGAATCGAGGTATTTGGTCAGGATTTCGATGTATTTGCGAAGAAATTCTTCGCGATTCGAAACCATATATGCATCGGCGAGCGTCATGAGATAGCGCATCCGTTTAAAATTGAGAGAAACCGAGTTGTGGGTCCGAATTTCGTCGGTATGCCAATCGAGCGTCGGACCGAAATCAACCCATCGCCCGGCGAGGAAAAAGCGATTTTCGAGCAGCGCCTCCGCCTCATCCCAGAAATCACCTGGAGCGCCGTCCAAACCTCTCTCCGTTCCGTACTGCGAAGAATCGGCATTACGCAAATCAAAGAACCAGTCCGGACTTCGACGCATACGAAAATGCTCGACA
>CAYLZA010000597.1:0-2802 GCA_964387575.1 uncultured Spirochaetales bacterium
TTCGATCGACTCATAAATCATGGTATTCCCCTTTTCTATCATAATTGCATCAGTGGATACAATTTCGAAACCCATCGTATCTGTATGCCGGCCGGACGATCAACCGTCACTCCTGCAGATACCTGTCTTTTATTGCTTCCACCTCTTCGTCCGTAACCAGAAGGGCTTCCTTCCGGTACGTGTCGAATCCTCCCCACTTATCGTCGATCGCTTCGAATGCGGCGGCAAGCCAGCTTGCTCGTACTTCGAACAATGCGCTCAACGCATTTACTGCCGTTTGCCCTCTGAATAGTCTCAGTGCCGTCCGTTGACCCCGTCTCGAATCAGCATAGACATTGCTCAGCATATAATCGGCTTCAATTGTATCATAATCAACCCCGAGCAGCTTGAGCACGATGGCGGATGCGAATCCGGTCCGATCCTTGCCACCTGAGCAGTGCCACAACACGGGGCGGCCTCGTGATTCGATCAATGCCGTGAGGAACGCTCGAAACTCATCCGCAAAATCGAGTGCAAGCTGACGATTAGTGATTTTCATGAGCTCTTCGGCGTCGAAATCGTCGAATCGATTGTTTTTCAACCGTTCGTTTATCTCCTGCATGATAACCGAGTTCGCCGCGTCGAGCATCGGAAGCTCAACCAGGCGTGCCGCGATGTGCGTGGATACTCGATTGGGGCGCTTTTTTCGTTCTTCGTCGGATCTGAAGTCGATGATTGCATCGATCTCGAGCTCTTCTATCTTCTTTCGATCTTTACGCGTAAGTCCGGCGAGATGTCCCGAGCGAAAAAGCAGCCGCCAACGGATCATTCTTCCATCACCGGTGCGATATCCACCGAGATCACGAAAGTTTTTCGCACCCCGAAGCGGTACTATCCGTTTTCTATAATCGATGGTACTTTCCACTCAGCTGAGTCCTCCGTCCGCGGCAACCGACGCTCTCGACGCGTCGGCCGTTTTGCTCATAGAACGTATAGTGTTTCATTAAGGTAAATCGTGCGAACAGCCGCCCGAGCCACCGAATGAAATCTACTATATATCTACGGTTCGGAATACCTGCGGCGCAATCCGATTCAAACCGAATGTATATACATATCGACAATGATATCACCTATAGGACGTTTTGTTCCCGATGTCGAAGCACGAGAGTGGAACGACGGCCGGATTAATCGACGGGCTCGATCGCTCAAACCCCACACCGCCGGTCTGCGAGCTACTTTCTCCCCCAGAGGTCCGATTAGACTCGCACGACGCCGACACGTATATTGATGGCGTGAAACGAATGAGCAGAGCGACGATAGCAATCGTTATAGTAACGGCGATACTCGTTGTTCTATCGACTGCTTGCTCGAGTCCGGACAACGCCGAAAAACCGGGGTCTTCTTCCGATAATCAACCGTCTTCCGATAATAGTGGACTCGAAAATTCCGATGCGACGCTCGAGGCAGATCCCTCCGATGAAACGAAACCGGGTAGCTACTCTGAAAGCCCGATTCTTCGGGATCGAGTGGAACGCGGCGAGCTTCCGGCGGTCGAAGATCGCCTACCCGATGAGCCGTTTGTCGTAGAACCGGTTGATCGCCCGGGTACGTACTCGAATCAACAACCGCCTGACCACACCAGTGTGGTCAGGCGGCTTGTCGGTAGCGCCCCCGTTGGGGGCTTACGGTGCTGCTGAAGCCGCGGAGAACGGGACAAACCATGAAAGGCACAGCCGCAAACGGAAACCGCGCCCAAAGGACGCGGCTTCAGCTTTAGTGAAACCGAAAAACCGTAATTCGGGAGTCACCATCACACAGCCGGCCGACCACGGTTAACACATCGCACTAGAATTGATTATGGTGGCGCGTGATGAACGGCAATCACTCAACCACCAATCTCGGCAGGTTTTTTAATTCGATGAATCACAATCAGATTTCCAGCGGTTCGCTCAAGTGGGAGTTAATCGGTGGAGACGGTCGATACGGAAGCTGGGGCCGGACGAACGGCGAGGACCGGGCACGTGTGCTCGAGGTATTCAAAAACGAGCTTTATGTCGGAATCGGCCTGGAGCAGGCTGAGGTGTGGCGTTTTGGATCGGAGGCGTGGGACAAGATCGGCGGCGACTGTCTGTACGGTTCGTGGCCTGCGAAAGATCCATCGATTGTGGACGGGGTTGGTTTGCGTCCGGGGCATGTCTGGGTCAATACGTTGAAGGCCGATGAAGACGACGAGTATCTTTACGCGGGAGTAAAGGACGGCCGGCTCGGAGCACAACTCTGGCGATTCAACGGCACGAGTTGGAATCAAATCGGGGGAAATGCCGGAAACGACGGAAACAATAGGAGCCGCATCGGCGAATCAGGTAACGCATATCGACGACAAACGCAGATGGAAGCTCACGACTCGGCGGAGAG
Source organism: uncultured Spirochaetales bacterium (assembly GCA_964387575.1). Classification (GTDB taxonomy): domain Bacteria; phylum Spirochaetota; class Spirochaetia; order ARS1246; family ARS1246; genus CAYLZA01. The sequence goes on from CAYLZA010000597.1 coordinate 2,395, forward strand.
AATCGATCGACGGAATAAGGGCTTGAGTATTCCCGGCGACTGGGGTCCGAGCGACTATGACCATGTGTACGCACTCACCTTTCACGACGGGAAACTCTGCGCCGGGATGCAGGGGCACCTTACCTCATTTCAACTGTCCGAAACCGACCGAGACGGGGTAAACGGAGTAGCGGAAGAGAGCGCCGGTGACGCCCACTCCGTTACGGGCGCCGATAACGCCGATGGTAACATCCCTGGTGCCGCCGTGATGGGCTATCATCCCTCGCTCGGTAACGGTGAGATTTACTCGTTTGACGGTCGGCGATGGAGCCGTATGGCCGGTCGAGGCACGAACGGCAGCTGGGACGAGGAGCATGCCACACTCTGGGTGTACGATTTGTGCTCGATCGGAGACGAGCTTTACGCTGC
>CAYLZA010000598.1:0-1855 GCA_964387575.1 uncultured Spirochaetales bacterium
GGTATTGAAACCACGGGAGATCGAAAAACCACAGATTGATTCGCCAATTCAGCTTGGGAACCGGAAATAATCGGGGTTTTTCGTATCTCCCGCGATGCGACTTATCGGTTTTTAGACGTGCCCTCCCCGCTGATCGTCGAACGTGCACAAATCGGGTGATCCGTGATTTTCGAGAACGTCGTCAACGGCATTTCCGACTGATTGTAGGAGCTCGGGCGATAGCTTTTGCTGAAGTACCGAGGCCGCGGCCGGAACTATCCGGTGGTTGACTCCCGGTGACGATGGCGGGTCGCCGGGCGCGACACGGCGTGAGCGAGTCAGGCGCCGTGCACATAGAGTCCCCAGTCTAGGTAAGCCGAAATCGCCTCCTCAAGTATCGGGGCAAAGTGCTCCCGGGCCATTGCCACGTGGTGCTCGAAGCCGTGCTTCGTGATGTAGCGCATGAGCTCCCTGACGCCTTTGATCCGGCATACCGCGATGCCCCCATCCATGGGAAACGGATCGTCGGTGAAGGTGCCTTCGCCGAGGTAGGCCCGGATCCTCCCGAGGCGGTCATCCGTGGACATACGGAAGAAAGTGAAGGGCCCCGGGGCAACGTGTCCCTTGATCGCTCCGAAACAGCGCTCCCTGCCGAGGGTTTTTCCGAGGATGTCGAGGTTGGAGATCTCGACTTCGTTTCCCATGAATCGCCTGGGGAAGTTACTGCAGTGGGTACCCACGACTTTGTCCTTCTCGTAGCCGTAGTTGTTATTCCAGTCGAGAAAGCCGGGAGGATTGCCGCCGGCCAGGGCGAGGGCGTACATGGATACCGCACCGGTGATATCTACCTCGCAGGCACTCGGCATCAGCCGCTCTCCCATCATGCTCATAGGGAGGCAGGTTGCACAGCCGTAGTTGCTCTGAATGGAGCTCCAGCACTGGATGGCACCGGCGTCGCACTCGTTCTCCTCCATCCATCGATCGATGGCGACGGAAAGGTTGACCTGCTTCTGAACGTTCTCTTTCGCAATGTAGTTTGGAATGCGGCCGTAGGCGCTGACCTCCTCCATCTTCGCCTTTGCCTCTTGGGCGTCGCCGTCGACTTCCTCGGCAGCGGCGATAATCTCGGAGAGATCCACCGTTATCACCGTGATCCCCGTGGCCTGCAGCAACTTCTCGCTGTATCGCACCGTGTTGAAGGGGGCGGGCCGAGCTCCGATGGCACCAATACGAGCACTGGTGAGCCCCTTGACAACTCTGCAGACCCGGGAGAACCGGTGCAGGTCCTCGGTAAAGGAGTCTCCCCTGATGTCGCAGGTGTGCTCGGTCGTGTCGGTCCAGGGAATACCGTACTGGTAGAGATTGTTCGCTACGGAGATCTTTCCACAGTACGCGTCTCGGCGCTGGTTGACGCTGACCTTGTCGACTTCGTCGTTACACGCCTGAATCAGGACGGGGACCCGCAAGTCCGCCCGGAAAAGGGTCTCCGCGATCCCCTGCTCATCTCCGAAATTGGGCAGCACCACCACGATTCCATCGATATCGTCCCGTCGGGCCCGAAAGAAATCAGCGTAGACCTTGGCATCCCTCAACGTTTCTACGGCGCCGGTGGGCGTGTAATCCGTGGGCGGGACGAGGTAATTGTAGCCAAAGCTCTCGAGTTTCTCAAGCAACTCGGTCCGCGCCGTTGCGGCGTGGGCCGGATTGAAGAACCCTCTGGTCCCGATGAGAATTCCGAAGGTAATCGGTCGATGTACGATTCTCTCACTCTTGTCTGACACGGTCATATCCCTTCCTCTCCTCGCTCTCGCTGTCCGCTGCGAGGACTTGGTGTATTGCTGTTCGCCAACCGTCCAACAGGTTTCGGCGATATCGC
>CAYLZA010000598.1:1865-2800 GCA_964387575.1 uncultured Spirochaetales bacterium
GCTGTTCCAGACTTTGCACGCAACGCCGGCTACGAAGGCCACACCGCGGGCGGAAACCTCCTCGATTTCCGCCACCCGCACCGGTGCCCCGACCAGGTCCGCAAGGAGCTGCATGACGAAGCCGTTTCGCGAGGGACGCCCGTCTACCATGAGGGCCGGAAGATCCACGGCATCGTCCTCCATCATCGCGAAGAGCACGTCCGTCACCTGGTAGGCAATGCTCTCCATGGCGGCCCGGATGATATGGTCCGCGGTGGTCGCTCGGGATATCCCCGTCACCGCCGCTCGTATTCCGTGGGCCCAGTGGGGAGCCCCCAGGCCGGAGAAGGCGGGGACCAGGTAGACGCCGCCATTCCCCCCGACCTCGGTGGCCCGTGCTTCAGCTTCCTCATAGTCGCTAAAGAGACCGAGTTGGTCTCTGGCCCAGCGAATCGTGTCACCGGTGTGGTGGATGTTTCCCTCGAACACGTAAGTCACTTCTCCTCCTGCACCCCAGCCGACGGAGGTGACGATGCCCCGGGGAGCGCTACGCATGGTGGAACCAACGTTCATCATAACCGAGGATCCGGTGCCAAAAGTGGCTTTGGCGTCGCCGACGGAGAAACCGGTGTGACCGTAGAGCGCGGCGTGGGAGTCCCCCATTACCCCGATGATCGGGACCCGGCGGCTGGTCGTTCGAAACTCGTACTGCCCGAAGCACTGGTCTGAGTAGCGAACCTCAGGGAGACGAAGGGTAGCCGGCAGATTGAAGAGCTCCATGAGATGCTGATCCCACCGGCGGGTCTCGATGTTGAACAGCAGCGTTCTGCCAGCGTTGGAATAGTCGGTGGCAAATACCTCTCGATTGGTGAAGTTCCAGATGAGCCACGCATCAATGGTACCTGCCATGAGCGCTCCCGCCTCCGCGGCATCTCTGCATGCCGGCACATTTTCCA
>CAYLZA010000599.1:0-2800 GCA_964387575.1 uncultured Spirochaetales bacterium
ACCGATCCGTCGAGCAAAACAACCAGATCGCGTCGCAGATGTCGACAGGGAATGCGGTTCAACGGTGATAGATCGGTGACCTGTCGCTCCGGAAGCATGCCGGCGAAGGAATCGTACTTCTGAATGATTACATTGTCGGTGCGTTCCTTCCAGTGACGGTAAAACGATTCGAGATGTTCCTCGCTCTGCTTCATCCGTACAGCCTGGATATACGTATTCGAAGGCGCGCGCTCGAGAAGTAGATGTGCGGTTCGATGCGCCTCTTCGTATCCCTCACCCCGGAGTTGTTCGTAGAGATCCGCATCCAAAGCGTCGAGCGACACTATCCAAGTTACCTTATCTCCGTGCCGGTCGACGATCGACTCGATGGCTCCGTTATCCCACCCGACTCCCGAAGTCTCGATATAGAAGGATAGACGCCGGTAGGAGCACACGATCCCGACAAGCTCGGCTATCTTCGAATGTAGCCCGGGATCGCCCCAGAGCGAAAGCGCGACAACTGCATCGTCACAGAGCTCGTTTACCGATTTGATAATGCTCTCGAAATCCTCGATCGACATTTCGTTTCGTTGATTGAGAATGTCCCCGCCGAACTCGGGATACGGGCAATAACTGCAGCTCTGCGGACATCCGTCGATGATCTGAATCTGTACATACGCCGGAAGCGTTCGAAGAAGCTCGCCCCGGTTTTTCAGTACTTCGATCGTCGACTCCTCGTCTTTGGCACCCGCCTCCATAATCCGTCGGAGCAGCATCAGGTTGCGTTTCGAATCCGCCGAAAGCGATACCCTGAGCATCCGCAGATCTTCGGGAGAAAGCTCGGTTTCGATATCGAATGCGTTGATATCTTTTTTGATGACTTCGAAAATCGAATCCCGTTGAATCGGTCCGGTTACTTTGTCGGCAAGTCCGATCAGCTTCGGCAGCACCGAAACTGAGATGATCTCCGGAGTCATCCCGTAGGGGTATCCGTCCGCGAAGGTGTACTGCGCAAAGTATGTGCGATGATTCTCGTACATCCGCCCGGTTATCCGTGTATCGAGAAACGGTGTGTCGGCATAAAAATAGAAGATCGAATCAAATCCGTTTCCGAGCCCTGCCGCGATTTCGAGCAGCCGTTTGGGTGTATCCGCATCGATATCGGTCACTTCAACGTCGATTTGTGATCCGGCACCGTCGGAAGTCTTTCGCAGAAGGGGCTCGGAAACCGCACGGGAGAGCTGTTCGGCAGCTTCAGGTGAGGCGGGCGTAAAAATACAGATTTTTTCGATATCAGGAAGCATCGAGGAAAACTCGAGTACCAGCTCAATCGTCGATCTTCGCGCCGATCCTCGGTCCGGAAGCTTTTCGAATGCAAAAGGCTGAATCTGGTGGGCGTTAATCAATGCAAGATTACTCATAACCGTTCGGTACCTGTCCTCAATATCGACTGAATCCGGACTCCGATTCACCGCTTTCTCGGCCCGCTTTGCGGTGCGGCCCCGATTTTGTTGCCGCGGTTGCTTGCGTCCGCCGGATCTCCATACTACTGTACAGTTTAGTGAAAAAACGCGTCACAATCGAACAGGTCCGCTCGCGTTCTGCGCTCAAACGGTTTATCCGGTTTCCTGCCCGATTATATCGAACCGATCCGAGCTGGGTTCCGCCGCTCTGGGCGGATGAACGGCGCGGATACAACGGCAAAAACAATCCGATCCTCGCAGATTCCGATTTCGAGCTCTACCTTGCACGTCGCGGTGATGAAGACGTGGGGAGACTCCTCGTATATATCGACCACGCCTATAATCGTCATTTCGAGACACGAACCGCGCTTTTCGGTGCTTTCGAATGCCGAAATGATCCGGAAGCCGCTCAGGCACTGTTTACCGCCGGGGCATCATTCGCCGGGGCGAACGAAATGACCGGGATGCTCGGACCGATCCACCCGGTGGCCGAGTTCTGGGGCATTCTGCTCGGTCCGTTCGACGAGCCGCCGGTGTTTCTCGCGCCCCACAATCATCCCTATTACGACGGGCTTATTCTCGGCATGGGATTCGAGAAGACGAAGGATCTCTACGCATACGAAGTAAATAGAAACGACGATTACGAAATCCCCGAAAGGATACGTCGATTTATCGCTCGATTGAAAGAGCGCCGACCGTCGATCTCGGTTCGAAAGCTGAGACGCCGCAGGTTGATCGAGGACGCAGAACACATCTGGCATTTGAGCAACGAAGGCTATACGGGAAACTGGGGCTATGTCCCGGTCGATCATGACGTGATGATCGATATGGTCAAACGTCTCCGACCGGTGATAGATCCCGATGCGATATGGTTCGCCACCGACAACGGGCGGCCGATCGGGTACTGTCTCGGATTTCCCGATCTGAATGTTATCTTGAAGCGCACCGGCGGGCGTCTGCTTCCGACCGGTTTTATCACGTTGCTCAGAATGCGGCGCCGACTGACCGACTACCGCCTTTTCGGGCTTGCGGTCCATCCCGACTACCAGGGGATCGGCATAGACGTACTGCTCTACGAGCGGCTGTTCGCGGCGCTCAAACCTCGCGGGATTCGCCTGGAGGCGAACTGGATCCTCGAAGACAACTACCGGATGCGCAACGCCCTCGAAAAGCTCGGGATGACGCGGACGCGGGAGTACAGGTTGTATCGGCGGGAGTTGTAGTAGTTGGGCGACGGTAGCGGGAAAACGCGGCGGCAAAAGGCTGTGGCCACTCGAAGGGGCGAGCTCTGCGTTCGCGGCCGGCAATTGAGGCTGTCCCGTAACCCGAAAGTCGCGCATGAGACGGTTTATATGCGC
>CAYLZA010000600.1:0-1754 GCA_964387575.1 uncultured Spirochaetales bacterium
CAGGGTTATGGTAGTGGGAAACCGTGCCAACGGTTCATAATGCGAATTCCTGACCCCTTCGGCTTCTCCAGAACCTCCGCCCAGATCACCGCCTGCTGCAGTTTCGGAAGCGCCTCAATTCTGCGCCTGCCCCCAAGGGCGTCGTCCGGCCCGGATTACCCGCCGCGAAGCTTGGCAAACCGCGCCTCCACGCGGTCGGCGGCGCGGTGGCACCTACGCCACCGCGCGCCCGTCCTTGCAGCCGGCGCATAACCGTGCCGCTAATACGTATCCTCGTCCATCGCCTCGAGCTCGGCGCGCACCTGCCGGACCCGTTCCAGATCGTCCTGAATGTACTCGTAGTAATCGAGCTCGCCGTGCTCGATCCGCCAGTTGTCGTCCTGCCAGGAGGCGATGTCGGTAAGATCGATAAACCTGAGCTCCCACGCTTTCTGCGACCATTCGAGCGCGCGCTCCCAGTAGTAGAGCGCGGTTTCGTAGTACGATTCGGCGTAACGCAGGCTTTTGAGGGTAATCTCCTTGAACGGAGCATTGAAGAAATACGCCCTACGTTTATCGTATCCGGCACCGAGTAATCGATACTGTTTTACTATCTCGAGGTTTACATGCATCGCGAACAGATAGCGGTACCGTTCCCACTCGGTGTCGTTCGTTATTTGGCGTGAAAGCGCGTTGAGCGGATTGACGAAATCGCTCGAAAGCGCGTGCTCGAGAATAACGATGTTTTCCTTTAAATCCTCGGGATACATGTAGAGATTTCGCCGGTACATTTTGTAGTACTGCTCGGCGTAGAGGATTTTGTACCCGGCCGCTTGTGATGCGGCGATGAAAAATATGAGTGTAACGAGTAAAAGACGTCTCACGTTGACTAGTATCGGTCACAGAGCGAGGTCGGTCCAAATTTTTTCACCGATTGCATCGGCCGGTTGTCTGCCGTCATAGCGAAATACCGTCACACCTTCCGATTCGGCCCATTCGAGTGCTTTTTGATATCCGTCACGGACTTTTCGCTGAAACTCGATGTTTTCGAATATTTCCTGATAACTCCGGCCGTTGCTCCGCTCCACGCCGATTTCAGGCGGCACGTCGATGTATATAACCCGTTGAGGAAGCGGGAAATGCCGATTTAATCCAAATACGAGAGAATAATCACTTTCGACCGACTGATACGCGAGCGAGCTGAACAGATATCGGTCGGTAAAAACGAACTCTCCCCGTCGCACCCGCGCAACGATACCGGTGTTCTCGCTGTACAGATGCTCGTTTCGGTCCGAGGCAAACAAATAGGCGAGGGTGTCGGGGGTAACCACCGTATCACCACGCAAAATCGAACGGATAAGACGTCCGATCGGATTGTCGGTCGGCTCGGACGTCGAAAAAAACGTTATACCCTGTTCGGAGCACCGTGATTCGAGCAGATTTCGTTGTGTCGTAGTACCTGATCCGTCAAGCCCTTCAATTGCGACGAATCTCTCGAGGATTTGCATAACCGGCGGCTATTCTACCAAAGGATAGTGATTTATGTAAGGAAAACAACCGACGATTTTGTTATACTATTGTATAGAAGGATGTGAGAATCCGTCCGAAACTTCGGATATAGAAGCCGTTGGAGACTCCTATTAAATCGCGGAAAAAACAGCACATAATCCAGGGCTCGGTGCTCGCAGGATTGGTCATACTCACCGCTATCGCCGCGCTCCCGCTGCAACGGTATATCAACAGCCGGATGCAGGAGCTCAAGGACGGAATCATAT
>CAYLZA010000600.1:1764-2775 GCA_964387575.1 uncultured Spirochaetales bacterium
TATCTCGAGCAATACACGGGCCGAACGATAACCTTCGAACGGTTCAGTCCGTCGATCTTCCGGTACATCGAGATCCACGATATGCAGGTTCTCTCAGGGAGCGATGCGGCGAACGCCGATGATGCGCTTCTTCGAATAAACAGGGTGCGCATTTACTTCAACGTGTTCGATCTCATCCGCAAACACCCGGAACAGGCGCTCGACCGAATCAGCCTCGAAGACACGACTATCTCGATCGATGTACAGGAGGATGAAGATCTCGTCGCGTTTATCACCGAGCTCGTTACTCCTCCATATACCGGACCGGGACCTCCTGATATCGTTGTAGGCGGAAAGAATCTCACGCTTCTGATAAACGATGAAAATACCAGCTTCGGAATAAGCGAGCTCTTCTTCGATATACAATCGCGCCCTGAATCGTATCAGGTTTCGCTCGAAACCGCCTTATCCGCGAGATTTCCAGAAATCCCACTGCTCAAAAGCGTAGATACGGTCGTCAGCATCGATGCCGAAGCAAGTAAGGATCTTTCGGCTATCAGCGGACGCATCAGGCTCGGGAACCTGACTACAGCGGATTTCTCGACTGAGGCTCAGACCTTCGAGGTACGCGTGAACGAGAATCGTATAACCTTGAGAAAGATTCAGGACCGGCTTCCGATCGATATCGAGGCGGTTATCGCCCGTGAAGAGAATACGGTCTCCCTTTCGGTGATTGCGGAAGGATTCACCCCGGATTCGTTGATTCGGTTTCACGGAGACCGGGAGTCGATCCAGCAGTGGTTGAATCTCGAAGTTTCGGGGAACGCGGACCTCACGTACAACATGAGCTCGTCCGTCGCCGAATACGATGCCGATATGACGGCAATTCTCCCCTATGAGTTTCTGCCCGACACGGTCGAAGTCGATGCGGATATATCGGGAAATCTGGAGGAAATCGGTGTCGAAGAGCTCGTAGTATCTTCATCATTCGGGACAATTTGGTACTCGGGGCGAATCGGCATCGGAAGCATT
>CAYLZA010000601.1:0-2774 GCA_964387575.1 uncultured Spirochaetales bacterium
GCTATCGATCGTGAAGAAATAGCAAAGCTCGCCTACGGTGGACTCGTGGAACCGACGCAGATCGGATTCCCCGAAGGAACACAATGGTACTATCCGAAGCTCAAAAACGCCTATATGGAGTACGACACGGATAAGGCAAATCAGATGCTCGACGAAATTGGGCTCGACAGTCGTAACTCTTCAGGCATGCGACTAATGCCCAACGGCGAGGTGTTTGGATTCCTGATTCAGCCGACACGGGGGGACAGGATTCCGGCGGAAGCGCTCGAAATACTCGTGGATCATCTCAAGCTCGTCGGTATCGACGCGAAGATGCGCTGGTCCGACAGCCCCGAATGGGATCAACCGGGCTGGGAATGTACCGTCGGTGCCGGCCACAGGACCGCACCGCTCAACTTTCCAAACCCAAACAAGGGAACCGGGCTTCTTCTACCCTACACCACCGGACAAGATAGTATCTATCCGTGTATCTGGGCTGGTGAATGGGGCGTATGGTTTACCACCGAAGGGAAACTCGGTGTAGAACCGCCGGCGGACGTAAAGTAAACATTTAACACGCTCGATGAGTATCACAGGAATCTCCGAAAAGCCGCTCCGGATCAGGCGAAAATGAAAGAATGGGCCGACAAGATCCAGGAAATCGCTTATGAGAATTTATGGGCAATCGGCGTCGTTGCGCCACCGCCGAGTCCGTTCGTATACGCGAACTACTTCAAAAACGTCGGCGACACGCCGAATCAGCGAGTCGTCGGACCGAGCTGGCTCCCGGTAGATCAATTCTACATCGAGGGCGGTTCGAAGTAATCTTCGCACCACACATTTGAATCACTACGACGGCGGGCCGCTTGTTCGGCCCGCCGTATTCGTTACAATGGATAGATAGTGGAGGCAACCGGATTATGCTTCAATTTCTGATACGAAGATCGCTTCTCATGATTCCGACGCTCTTCGTGATCTCGATTATTTCATTCATCATTATCGAGCTTCCACCGGGCGACTTTTTAACGGATTATCTGATTCGTATGGACGAGATGGGAACGATGAGTCAGGAGATCGTCGACGGTTTACGAGAACGGTACGGTCTTGACGATCCGTTTTACGCTCGATATGCCAAGTGGATATTCAATTTCATACAGGGCGATTTCGGTTTCTCACTTCAGCATCGTCAGCCGGTACGAGTCATTATCGGTGACCGACTGATACTCACTGTCATCGTCAGTCTTGCCTCCCTCGTATTCGCCTGGGTTGTCGCGATACCGGTCGGTATCTATTCCGCGGTAAAACAATATTCGGCAGGTGATTATATTTTTACCTTCCTCGGATTTCTGGGACTCGCGATTCCGAACTTTATGCTCGCGCTGGTATTGATGTATCTCTCCTATGCTTTGTTCGGAACCAGCGTTGGAGGGCTGTTTTCACAGGAGTATCTGATTGCGCCGTGGAGTTTTGGCAAAGTCCTCGATCTTTTAAAGCATATCTGGATACCGATGATCGTAGTAGGAACTGCAGGTACCGCATCGATGATCAGAATCCTCAGGGCGAATCTCCTCGATGAGCTTCGCAAAACCTACGTAACCGCAGCACGGGTAAAAGGATTGAAAGAAGGGCGATTGAGAATCAAATATCCCATTCGCATGGCAATCAATCCGATTATTTCCACCATTGGATGGATTCTGCCGCGGTTGATCTCGGGCGCGACGATAACAGCCGTGGTCCTCGGGCTCCCGACGGCGGGACCGGTATTTCTTACGGCATTGAGGACGCAGGACATGTATCTGGCGGGCTCGTTCGTAATGATTCTGGCCACGCTTACCGTAATCGGAACGTTGATTTCGGACATCCTTCTCGCGGTGGTAGACCCGAGAATCCGTTTTGATTGACGATGGAGGAGCATAGAACATGAGTACACCCGTCGAAGAACTACAGACGACACCTAATCAGGAGATTACTCCGATCGGGAAAAAGCAAGGCAAATACAACTATACCCAATGGCAACTCATGTGGGCAAAGCTCAAAAAGCATCGTCTCGCCATGATTGCGTTGGGCGTACTGATTCTTTTTTATCTCGCAGCTATTTTCGCAGAATTCGTTACGCCGGTACCGCCCACGAAACGATTCGGCGATTATCCGACCGCTCCACCGCAACGAATTCGCTTTTTCGATGCTGAAGGTAAATTTCACATTCGTCCTTTCGTCTACGGATACACGCTTCAAGTGGACAAAGAAACATTTATGAGAAGTTATGTTATTCAGACCGATGAGCGTTATCCGATCACTCTCTTTGTCAGAAGCCATCCTTATAAGCTGTGGGGGATCATACCTTCCAATTTGCATCTATTCGGGGTACAGGACACCGAAGCTCCATTTTTCATATTCGGAACAGACGGGCAGGGACGCGATCTGTTTTCCCGAACTATTTCCGCATCGAGGATTTCTCTCTCTATCGGTTTGATCGGTGTCGTTATGAGCTTTGTTATCGGTATATTGTTGGGCGGGCTATCCGGTTGGTACGGCGGCATAGTGGACACGGTGATCCAACGCATTGTTGAAATCTTGAGATCCTTTCCGACACTTCCGCTGTGGATGGCGCTTGCCGCGGCTCTTCCACTCGACTGGCCGATAGCAAAAACCTATTTCTTTATAACAATTATTTTGTCTCTTATCGGGTGGACCGGAATGGCCAGGGTTGTGCGCGGCAAGTTCCTTTCGCTTCGCTCCGAGGAGTTCGTCGTAGCGGCCGAACAGGGCGGGGCCAAAACACCGCGGATTATCTT
>CAYLZA010000602.1:0-2763 GCA_964387575.1 uncultured Spirochaetales bacterium
CGGTTATCACCTCGCCGTGGATCGCGCTCGCCATCGCGTCCCTCGAATCGCCGAAAATGGTTTTGAGCCGCTCGAAATTGCTCGGATTCCCGACATCCATCGCGTTCGAGTAGGTACGTTTCGAAGACCTGGCGGAGAACATACCTGTTTCCAGGTATTCCGGCACCACATCGTTGGCGTTGGTGGCGGCGATAAAACCGTCGGCTTCCATCCCCCACCGCCAGGCCATCACACCGGCGGTGAGGTTGCCGAAATTGCCGCTCGGAACGCAGAATCGTATGTGTTTTACCGGTTCGGACACCACAGCCGGCAGAAGCGACCGGGCGTACACATAGTAGAACGATTGCGGAAGGAGCCTTCCGATGTTTATCGAGTTTGCCGAAGTCAGCGGAAGCGTGGTGCGAAGCCGGCGGTCGCCGAAGGCATCCTTCGCCATCCGCTGGCAATCGTCGAATGAACCGTTTACCTCCAGGGCGTGGACGTTGGATCCCGCCGTGGTCAGCTGTTTCTCCTGAAGCGGGCTGACCCTCCCGGAGGGATAGAGCACGACCACCTCGATTCCATCCCGTTCTTCGAACGCCTTTACCACGGCACTCCCGGTGTCTCCGGATGTCGCCGTGAGAATAATCGCCTTGCCTCCCCGCTCGGAGAGAAAACGCTCCATCGACGCGGCCAGAAAGGACGCACCGAAATCCTTGAACGCACACGACGGGCCGTGGAAGAGCTCGAGCAGCGAAACGTTTTCATCGAGTCGGACCAGCGTGGGCTCGAAATCGAATGCGCGGGTGCACACCTCGGTGCAACCGTCCTTCCCGAGCTCATCCTCGAGGAGCGCTCGCGTAATCCCGGTCGATAGCTCGAGAAACGATGTTTCCCGACCGAATTGCTCGAAAAGCGGGCGGAGATCGATCGAATCCGCAATCGTATAGAGCCCTCCGTCGGAGGCGAGTCCCTGAAAAATCGCATCGGCGAAACTCACGATCGATCGATCGTCTTTCGAGCTCTCCCGTGTACTGACCAGTTTCATCGCAGTATTCCCGGCGTTTTATTCCGGCCCGGCGGATTTTCCGAGAAACGCCCCGTGCACCGTGTTGAGCGCTTTCTCCCGTTCGTTTCCCTCGACGATAAAGGAGATATTTCGCTCCGATGATCCCTGGGCTATTGCGAGCACGTTGATATTCGCGTTGCCGAGCGAGCTGAAAAGCCGACCGGAGATTCCCGGTTTGCCCCGCATATTCTCACCGATTACCGCGATGATCTCGAGATTTTCAATCAGCTCGATCTGCGCAATCGTTTTCGATTCTATTTCGTGTTTGAGCTCCGCTTCGAGCGCGCGTGCGGCTTTTTGCGCTTCCGCATTTCGGCATACCACGCATATGCTATGCTCCGACGATGCCTGGGAGATCATGATGATATTGACCTCCGCGTCTGCAAGTGCTTTGAAAACACGGGAGGCGACACCGGGCATTCCGAGCATCCCGCCGCCTTCGACGTTGATAAGCGATACGTTTTCGATTGAAGCGATTCCGGTGATAAGGTGATCGTGGCGTTTGGTTTCGGCGGCGATAACCGTACCGGGAGCCGACGGGTTGAGGGTGTTTTTTATCCGGATCGGTATATTCCGTTCTACCGCAGGTATCATCGTAGAGGGATGCAGTACTTCGGCGCCGAAGAACGAGAGCTCCATCGCCTCCTCATAGCTTATGCCGTCGAGGACGAAAGCGTTTTTCACATACCGCGGATCCGCGCTCAACACGCCGTCGACATCGGTCCAGATTTCTACGACCTCCACATCGAGTGCCGCGCCCACGATCGAAGCGGTATAATCCGATCCGTTTCGGCCGAGGGTCGTAATAGCGCCTTCTGGCGATCCTGCGATAAATCCGGGCACGACCGGGATTCCTTCATAGCCCTCCAACCTGCTGCGGATTCTGATATAGCTCTGCTCGAGATTTACCGCCGCGTTTCCGTAGCGCGTGTCGGTTCGGATCATCTCCCGGGCATCGTAATAATCGCTTTCCGCGCCGAGCGATTTGAGGGCGCCACTTATCAGTTTACAGCTCAGCCGTTCCCCGAAGCTCATAACCAGATCGAGGCTGCGCGGAGAGCATTCACGAACGAGGTAGATTCCCTGGAGAATGCTTACAAGCTCATCGATCATCGTTTCAATTTCGGCGGTGTAGTGCGTCGCTCGTTCCTTGTCGAGCAGCGTTTCGGCGGCGCTCGCGTGCCGGTCACGGATTTCATTGATTGCGGTTTCCCAGCCATAGTCGCCTTTTTCAGCGAGCAGCGCTGAAGCGATCAATTGATCGGTAACTCCTTTCATCGCCGAGCAGACGAGCACACACCTGTCTTCTTTGGAAGCATCTTTTGCTATAGCGCACACAGTCGATATTCGTTCCGCGTCCCGTACGGAACTTCCGCCGAATTTCATGATCTTCATCTAAATCGATTCCCCCGGAGCTTATTTCTATCAGATTTGTTGTTGTTCGGCCACAACATGGACCTGGATTTCCGTCGGTGCGACATTCGGCGGATAAAACGCAGGCCCGACGCCCGGCCTGCATCACATCAATGGCGTCCTGATATCACCCGCAAACTGGCCTGGAAGCTTGAAATACTTTATCTTTGTGATAAGGAACAATCGGAAATCGCTTGGAGCGATTCCGGAGCGAGTGAAGAGGGATTGTTATAAATCTTGTCGAGTATTCAATACTTCTGTCGTATCTCGTGCAACTCACGCTGATCGTATGTTTTCCCGTG
>CAYLZA010000603.1:0-2750 GCA_964387575.1 uncultured Spirochaetales bacterium
GCCGTAGATATCGACGCTTATCGGTGTTTCTATGTGTTCGCGAGCGAAAGCCATGAACGATTCGAGCGCGTCGGTTTTTTCCATATGCTCCTTTCTGTATCGATAGCTCGCCGTCGAAAGATCACCGTCCGACGGAAATCGAATATAATCGAATTGAATTTCGTCTACACCCCGTGACGCGAGCTCCGAGGCGATGTCGACATTGTACTTCCACACATCTTCTGAGTATGGATCGACCCAGAACTCACGTTGCTGGTAGCGTACGATCTCTCCTTCCTTCGATCGTACCGGTGTTCGATTTCCCCAGGACTTCTCCTCGCCTTCGTTCCAGACCGCATACTTCCCGTCGTCGTATCGGTACAGACGCGGATCCTGAAACACCACGACGCGCCCGATGAGATAAAGCTCCTCCTGATGCACGCGTTCTACGAGCATATCGAGATCGAAGCGGGTTCTCACGGAGCCGACATTTGCGGGCATTTCGAGCTCGGTATCGTACGTGAGGTATCCAGCATCGTCCTTCATATCGACGACGAGAGAATTCAACCCGTGTTCTTTAATAAGAGTTATATGATTATCGAGCGCATCTCCCGAGGCGTGCGCGGAGTTTACGTAGATTCCGTGACGGTTTTCGGCGTCCTTTAGACGACGTGAACGTTTGTCACTATCGTCGGCGGCTTCAGACGAGTCAGCTTCATCCGAGCCGGCTTCAGGCGTGTCGGCTTTGGCCGTAGCTACGCCGGCAGCATCGGCATCAGAAACGTCACCGCTCGACACCTCGTTGTATACCGCGCTGAGCATATAGCCATCCCCTTCGGTTTTCGGCACATACCGCACACCTGTCGGCCGTGTGCGCGCCGGGTTACCGGTTTTGACCGCTATCATAGGGACTTCGATTTGTTTCCAGCTTTTTCCGGCGTCGGTAGATTGATACACTCCGAGACCAAAACCGCCGAGTACGACGACCTCGTCGTTCCGTTCGGGAGAAACCGCAATCGACGAAATCTCTTCATAGAATCCGGCACCTCGATAAAATCCCGAGAGGTTTTCGGTAAGATCGTGCCAACTTTTTCCTGCGTCCTTTGTACGGAACAATCCGTTGAATGATGTTCCTACGTAAAACTCGTCGCTCTTGTCCGGGACAACCGCAACCGCAGTGATGACATCGACATCGTTTATCGGACGACCCGTTGCGATTTCGCTCCACGTGTTTCCCCCATCCGACGAAACAAAAAGCCGCCGCGTAGTAGTTACGGCGACTCGGTCCGGAGCTTTGAGATCGACCGAGATCGACGTGAATGGACGAACCCGATTCTCCGTAAACGGATAAATCGCCTTTACCGGTAAACCGACATTTCGCGTCTTCCACGTTTCTCCGTCATCCTCGGATACGAGAAACCCCCTCGCTTCATCGATCGCATACCGCAGAGTTTCGCTCGCTCGTATATCGATTCGCGGTGTCGATGGATTTGCGAGAAGCGCAAATGGAATCAATAATGCTATCGCTATTAAACATGCTCTCGAGATCAAAAACGCTCTCCTATGCTCCGGGTCGCCAACACATTGATCCCGGACCGTTCATAGTCTTGTATAAGTATTCGTCCGGCTTCTACCGGAGCTTGAATTTTCATTTTCGCAAGTCGGTTCAGAAGCGACGGGATAAGCTGCTTGGGAAGCGGGAGATCGGTCTTTATCGGCAGCCGATCAATTCTACCGCCTTCGAGAGCAACGGTTGCCGTGACCACGCGTTTCGGCGCAAGAATCTCCTCACGTCCGTACTCCTCGCCACGGGGGCATTTGTTACCGCTTATGCGAGGCTCCCCACCCTCTTCCCACTCCGCGGTTAAATGACACCCTATCGGACACGAGATACAGATCATTTCCCTTTTCATTGAAGTCCGACCTCCAGCCGCAAACCGTCGCTTCCGGCCCCGGTGTCCGCAGCGACTGCCTCCCTGATTGTTTCCCCGTCGAGCGAAAATCCGATCATCTCGGACGGTTGCACATGTCGCAGCCGTTTTTTCATGAGCTCTCTCCCTCCGAGTCGAACGATCAGCTCCGCCCCGTTTTTCACGATCATCGAACGGGCGTAAATCCTGTTTTCCGCGTCGGTCCTTACCTTCCCCGGGACTACATAGCGTATATTCGCTCCGGCGCTGATTACCGTTTCGGTTTCGGGAGTGCTGCCTTCAATGTACTCTGAAACCCCGGAGGCACAACGCTCGGCTTCCTCGGAGACAAAATCTACGAGGTCGTGTACATGAAGAACATTTCCACAGGCAAAAATCCCCGTGACCGATGTCTGAAGCCGGGAATCGACTACGGGACCTCCGGTTTGCGGATCGAGACGTATATCAATTTTTTTTGAAAGCTCATTATCCGGCACAAGCCCTACCGAGAGAAGCAGCGTGTCGCAATCGACGGAAAACGTCGCAGTTTGATCTTGTTCACCTTCGACAAGCGGAGTAACGTCGACCGCTTCAACGCGATCCTTTCCATAAATCGCCGATATCACGTGTGAGAGATACAGCGGGATCGAGAAATCGTTGAGGCACTGAACGATATTCCGCGTTAGTCCCGAAGCATACGGCTGGATTTCTACGACTCCGAGCACGTCCGCACCGATCCAGGTCATACGTCTCGCCATGATCAGTCCGATGTCTCCCGATCCGACGATCACCACGCGTTTTCCGGGTATATATCCTTCTATGTTAACGAGCCGCTGGGCGAGCCCGGCCGTATAGATACCG
>CAYLZA010000604.1:0-2749 GCA_964387575.1 uncultured Spirochaetales bacterium
AGCTGTTTACCGACTTCGAGACACTGCTCGTCAACCTGCCCCCGAAGCCGTTCGATCTCGTGCTGGAGATTCCGGACGGGATTCCGCATTCGTTCGCGCTTTTCAATCTCCAGCCGTTCGTTTTCGACCTGTCTCCGTTCCTCCTGCTGTTCTTCGAGCTTGTTTCGAAGCGTGTTTATGTCGTCAATAAGCGGTTTGACAGACGAAATCGTTGCGATCAGAGGCGATCCCTCGGGGATTCCATCGAGATCCATACTCGATATCTGCTCTCCTACTTCGCGCAGCTGTTTACTTCTTTGAGAGCTCTTTGATTTGAGGGTGCCGCGAAGTACCATTCCCTTCCCTTTTGCAAAGGTCTTGGAAAAGAACGATTCGGTCTTCGTAGGGGTTTCCAAATTTTCGAGCTCCCGCTCTTTCTCTCGTATATTCTCGTTTGTCGAGAGTGCTTCCGAAAGTGGGGTTTTCAGTTGTTGATGCGTTTCCGGATTCTGCAGGTACGCGTTGAGCGCCGCCTCACCTATCTCTTCGTACCGAGGTGCGAGCTCTTCCTTTTTCCCGGCGATTCCCGCTTCGGTTTGCTTGATCGCATTATCGACCTCACTCATCCGTTCGGTTATTTCGTTCCACCGTTCCACGGTCTTCTCTTTGTCCGAAATCAGATCACGCAAAGCCCTGATCTGGCGAACCGAGTCATGAAACGGTGTACCCGACAACGCATCGTCGGAGAGCTCGGTTAACGCGTTTCCGAGAATCTCGAACTGCTGTTGGATGACGTTATTATTTTCGTTTTGTTTGCGCTTGAGCACGGCGATTGACTTTTCATGAGACGACATGTATGACTCCCCCTCCTTACAATATACACCACACGACGAAAGTGACAATACCGGAATATCCGGTTATAACAGCTTCTATATGCGTAACCGACATGGTATTGCGGCACTTCTCGTTCTGCAACTCGCGGGTGGATTCATTCTATCCCCGCAACGAACCTTTTTTCCGGTCTTTGCCGAAACCGCGGGATTACCGGTTGTTCTTATCGCTACGATCAGCTCCTTACGTCAGGTGGCGGGAATGCTCGCGGCGCTCCTCGGCGGTATCCTCGCGGATCGCATCGGAAGGAAATGGACATACTTTATCGGGAATGCCGGGTTTATCCTCGGTGCGATACTCTTTGTCACCACCGGAGGTGGAGCCGTTGCCGTACTCTGGATTTCGAGCGGATTCCTCCTCGGAATCCGAACCACCGGCGGTCAGAGCTATCTCATCGATGTCTCCCGATCCGGTTCGCTCGGCATCATGTCCGCATTCTTTACATGGGGAACCACCCTCGGCGGCGCCGGGGGCTCGCTTATTCTCGGGCTGCTCCTCGATCGATCGGGATACGTCGTATTCGGTTTTGCTCTTTCGGTCTTATCGGCGGCAACGCTCGCAGTAAACGGCGTTTTCATGCCCGCCTCGGCGCCGAAAGACGATCAGTCGAAGAGCTCGCCGGCCCCGGTCGGTTACGGTGACATCATCCGCAAACGGTCGGTTTCCGTCGTCGCGGCACTCCGATTCCTTCCCACGTTTTACTGGGGAATGGCGACCGTGCTGGTACCGATACTCATTAAGGATCTCGGGGGAAGCACGATAGCCCTGGCTGTATACGGTACGGTCAGTCAGATCATGGCGTCGGCGGCTCAATTACTGACCGGTCGGGTGGCCGACAGGAAAGGGTTTTTCGAGCCTACGAGGATCGTTCTCATCGTTCTGTTCGCAAGTATCCTTGCGACGGCGATATGGGCCGACGATCTTACGGCGGTGTTCATCGCCAGCACCATAGCGGCCTCCGCCGCCTGGTCGATGTCTTCATTGGTCCCGGTGCTCGTTTCTCATACGGTGAATCCGGCGTGGCGGGCAAAAACGCTCGGATGGATCCATCTCTGGTGGAACGTGGGAATGGTGGTCGGCGCGGCGGTCGGAGGATTACTGTATGAAACCGATCATCGACTCCCGTTTGCCGTCGCGGCGGGAGCCAACGTGCTTCCTATCGCCCTACTGTATTTCTTAAGGAAGTACGATACGAGCGAATCCGGTTGATCGCCCTGAGTACGGGGCCGGGCTCGCCGGTTTCGAGAAGCGGAAGCCTTTGTACCATCTCCCGTTCGCCTATGTCTATCAGATCGAGTTGACGGGTATCGAAAATGCTCCGTTTGTCGATGCCGGGAAGCTGAAAACCGAGATCCGCCGAATCAAGGCTTCTTCGAAGCTGTTGTGTGCCGAGCATCCAGAGCATCGAGCTGAAAACCGACGCCATTCCGCTGATTTTTTCGGGAAGCATCGCGAACGAAAGGCTCACACCAATCGTCTTCTCCGCTCCCATTGCCTTCACCACATCTACGGGAACCTGATCGACGATGGCGCCGTCGACGAGCCGCAAACCGTCGATTTCGATCGGTCGGAACAAACCGGGAATCGCGCAACTCGCCGCTACCGCTCGACCGACGTTGTCGTACCGACGACGATCGACGGTACATACTGCTGTCTCTCCCTGAGCGCGCGTATGATTCCGATATGCGCAAGACCGCGAGCCCCTCCTCCGCCGAGGGCAAGACCGATTCCACTCATACTGATGAATTATATCAAATACCTTACGGACCGAGCAATAATTCACCGCTCCTTGTGTCTACCAAAGCGGTTCCCGGGCCTTGTGGAAAACCGATCTGTACGTTTTGACCGGCTCGAAGCTGAAGGCTCGTCGTGCCGCCTT
>CAYLZA010000605.1:0-2745 GCA_964387575.1 uncultured Spirochaetales bacterium
TCATCGGAAAGCGTCGCAGCCTCGAGAAAACCACGTGCACGTTCTATCCGGGTGATAGCGGTCGTGATGGTATTGGTTATCGTGAATTTTGGTCGGAAGCCGCTCTCAGGCATCGGGCACCTCGTCTCGCACGTCGATCTTACCGGTTACCGCGGCCGAGATGAGGGCGGTGCGGTATTCGCGGAGGAGGTGGGTGGAGTGTTGGATTGCCTGACTCAAACGTTGAATCTGACTCACCTTCGAGTCGAGGTAGTTGCATATTTCGATTTGCTCAGCGGACGGCGGAAACGCAAACCGATAGACACGGAGTTTCTCGGCTGTGAGATGCGAAATCGTATTTGGGTTACCGAATGCTACAAAAATTCCGGCCGATTCTACCGAAAACATCATGTAGTAGAAGAACCGACTATGATCATCATCTGTCGTTGGTCGAAGCCTGTGAATCGCCTTTTGATAAGCACACATGGGAAGTTCATCGTTCCACATCGCCGTTCTTCCAACCTCACCGCCTTCACAAACGAGCAAGTCTCCGGTTTTGAGAGTATATCTCTCATATTCGGACGTCGATACGTCCATTTCTGGTAAGTCGTTGACGTTCACACGATCCCATTGCACATCGACATTTCTGAGATACGGAAGCAGGTTTTCTCCGGTGATACGTTTGCTGTCCAGCATTTTACCCAACTCAACGCGATATCGGGAATAAACGGGGGCGACCGCCCAATGCGCCGGCACTTCCCCCAGCCACTCAATCCCCGAATCCTTCATTGGAGCATTCGGGTTCAATCCCTTAGTAACCGCATGGCTAATGAGTGCTGAACGTTTCTCCTTAAGAAGCTCGATCTGTCTCTCCTTTTTCTCGATGAGCGTGTCGATCCGTGCCGTTTCCTGTTCGAGGAAAGCGGCGATGGCGCGTTGCTCGGGGAGGGGGACTGGGGCTTGTTTGAAGTTTAAAATGAATTGTTCGGGAACGCGTTTCTGTCCACCCGCACCATACATCTCTGCAGCGCCGCACTTCCTGAAAGCGTCGCTAACGGAAGTGTAGAATAAGAACCTACCGTCTATTCGCTTACTTGGGCGTACGATATGAAGCTCTGTGGTTCCGAAACCAACTCCATTGCGTAAACCGCTAGCGAGAGCGCCTTTTCCGTTTTCAAAGCACGGCGTGATCTTGGCGATTAAGACGTCCCCGTTGATGAAACTCGTATAACCGCTTGAAACTGAACTTATTGGTCGTGATTCAGTCTCTGTTAGACCTCCATACTCTCCGACCGACTCCATCGGAACGAACGACACTTCGGAATTACCGCCTAGACTTGAGATTACCGACTTGCTGGGATTTATTTCGGCGAGATAACGCATTCGGATCATTCGCCACCCCTCCGGCACATCACCCAGCCACTCAATCCCTGACGGCTTATACGACGGATACGGCTTCCATCTGCCCGACGCTACAGCGGCTTCCATCACTCCGTAACCTCCGCAAGCATCTCGGCAATCTCGCTTTCGATCTGCTTCAGATCAGATTCGATCTCCTCGAGCGGTCTCGGCGGTGTGTATCTATAGAAGTAACGATTGAAGTTGATCTCGTAGCTCACCTTGGTTTTCGACTCATCCACCCAGGCGTCGGGTACATGCGGAAGAACTTCACGTGCCATGTATGCATCGATCTCCTCGCCGAGCGGAACGTTTTCGTAGTCTCGAAGGTCCGGATCGGGCTCGGGCTCTCCCCTGGAATTCAGGCAGATCTCCGCGTTCTCGTCGCGGTCAGAGAGTGCCATGGTGATCGCCTTGAACAACGGTGCGCCGACCTTGATTCCCGCATCGGTAAATGCCGACTTGAGCCTGTTCGTAAACGCCTCCCTATTCCTCACCGGCGGCCGATCCTGCAGCGTTCGCAGCGCTGCGATGATCGCATCCTGTTGCTCCTTGCCCGCAGCCGTTTCAGCGGCGGCCGCTTTCGAGTTCTTCCGCTTCTTGCTGGTTGCCAACGCAACAAACGGCTTTGCCTCGCGGATTCGTTCGAGATGCTCGTCGTCAACAACGAAGCTCAGACGAAGTGGCCGTTCCACCGTAATCCGCTGGTAGCCGAAATCGGTGTTATCGAAGATCCGTACGTGCTCGCCGTCGGTCATGTCGCCGTACAGCCGCGTAATCTCGTCACGTTGTTCGTCTCCGATCTCGTTGCGTTTGTTTCCGAGGCTCTTGCGCATTTTGGTAAAAAACGAGGTAGCGTTGACGAGCTGGATCTTGCCCTTCCGTTTCCGGTCCTTGCGATTCGTTACTACCCATAGATAGGTGAAGATGCCGGTATTGTAGAAGAGCTGATCCGGAAGCGCGACGATCGCTTCGAGCCAGTCGTGCTCGATGATCCATCGTCTTATCTCGCTCTCACCCGAACCGGCGGCCCCGGTGAAAAGCGGCGAGCCGTTGAACACGATGGCCAGTCGCGTTCCTCCGTCTTCCGGATCCTTCATCTTGCTGATCATGTGCTGCAGGAACAGGAGCGACCCGTCGTTGATGCGGGGAAGCCCGGCGCCGAACCGACCTCCGAAGCCTTGCTCTTCATGCTCGCGCTTCACGAAATCCGCCTCCGGTTTCCACTCAACACCGAAGGGCGGATTCGCCAGCATGTAATCGAAACGGTGATGCGGAAACCGGTCGTCGGTGAAGCTGTCGCCATAGGCGATATGCTCGATGTCCTGTCCCTTGATCATCATGTCGGATCCGCAGATCGCGTTCGCC
>CAYLZA010000606.1:0-2740 GCA_964387575.1 uncultured Spirochaetales bacterium
GATCAACTGCTATCGACTTTGCGTATTATATACATACCGAAATCGGTAATCACTGCATCGGCGCCAAAGCCGACGGATACATCATTCCGCTGACACAGGAGCTGAAGAATACCCAGGTTATCGAAATTCTTACATCGAATTCGGCCACTCCGCATCTCAACTGGCTTCGACACACCAGAACATCGAGGGCGCGGGCGAAGATAAGGCACTGGATCAATCATCATGACGACAATCTGATCCTCGATCGGAGCATAATCGCAAAACGGTCCTCTCGCGACGAACAACCGGAGGAGCCGCAAAAGGATACGGAAGGCGAGATCGTTAAACACGTTATTGATCAGTCGCGAATCGTGTTCAAGGTCGGTAACGAGAACAATATGATGATTACGCTCGCCGGATGCTGCAATCCAACTACCGGCGATGATATAATTGGCTATATCTCCCGAGGCCGCGGCATAATCGTTCACAAACGAAGTTGTCCGAATCTCGCACATATAACCGATTTCGAACGCAGAAGCGTCGAGGTCGAGTGGGAGCCGGTATCCCCACGATCCACTCAGCGATTTAAAATCAGCGCACGAATGACGTCGGATCTCTTTTCGGAGATAGAAGGAGCCGTACGAAAATATCAGGGGCATCTGATAGAAGGAAAGCTCGATGAGAACGAACGGGGGAACCTGGACGGGGCATTTACGCTCGAGGTCGAGCGAAAGGACGATTTCAAAAAAATCATGAAAAGCATTCGAACCATACCGTCGGTGCTCAATATCCAGTCCGTGAGTTAGGTTCACATGGCGTATACACTGATCGCAATTATATTCGCCGTTCCGGCCGGTGCAATCGTCGTCGTTCATCTTGCGGTCTATCTCGGTATGATTATCGCAGCGGCACGTGAACGCGCCTTGCTTCGCCGTGCCGCCGAAGAGTTACCGTCCGCAACCGTCGTAGTTCCCGCACGAGACGAGGCGCGACTACTGCCGCAGTTGCTCGAATCGCTCGAGCGTCAGACTACGCAAAATTTCGATATCGTGTTGGTAAACGACCGATCGAAAGACGGGACCGGTGAGGTGATGGAAGAGTTTCGCAGTCGATATCCCGATCGCGTTAAGGTTGAGCATCTTGAAAAAGTAGAAGATATCGGAAACGGAAAGCTCTACGCACTGATCCAGGGAACCCGGCTCGTTGAAAATGAGATTGTCCTGTTTACCGATGCCGACTGCATTGCACCGGTAACCTGGGTCGAGCACACTCTCAGGCGGTACGGGAATCCGGATATCGGATTGCTACTCGGACCGATAGAAACACGGCGTACCGGGGAGACGATTGCGATGTTTCATTCGTTCGATCACATATTCAAATATGCGTATACCGCTGGTTGCACGGGCATCAATATTCCAACGGGGGGATTCGGAAACAACCTCTCCGTCCGCAGAGCGGTGCTCGAGGAGATCGGGGGACTCGAGTCCGTCGACGTAACCGTAACCGAAGACGCCGCCCTCATCGCGCGGGTACGGGGAATCACCTCGTGGAAGATCAGGGCGTTGTTCGACCGAAAGGTCACGATATTCACTGAACCACAACCGGGCCTTCGGGATCTGACCAGTCAGGAAATCCGATGGCACACCGGTGGGATTTTTTCACCCGATTTTCAGACCAGGCTGAACTATCGATTTATCATGTTTTATCTCACCATATCGGTCGTGATAATCCCGTTTATTCCCCTACTCCCGATCGCGGTCATTCTGCCTGCCGTTTCATTCGTTACGATGACGCTTACCGCAATTTTCTCGGGATTTCTCACATCTCAACCGGTAAGGGGATTCTGGGTTTTTCTGATACCGCTTATCCTGTTTGAAATGGTCTATGACTCGTATCTCACCATACGTGCCGTCTCAGGTCCCGAGCTTACCTGGAAAGGCGACCGGCTTACCCGCGGCGGGGGCGAATCACACTGAAACGACCGAATGAACGGATACTCGGCATCGCCGTGCAAAATCCGCCCGGCCCGAAAGCCGGCCGCTACGAAACGCCGGCGGTTATCGTTTTGATTTTTCGGATTTCCTCTTCGGTAAGGTCGGGCGCTTCGCTTGCCTTCGCATTTGCTACAACTTGCTCCGGATTTCTCGCCCCGGGTATCACCGTGGAAACGGCGGGATTCATAAGACAGTATTTGAGCGCGGCCTGAACGAGCGTCCGTTTCCCCTTTACTTCGAGAAAACGCAGCTTTTCCACGATGTTTACAAGTTTCTCGATCTCTTCGGGAGGAAACTTTGCATTTCGATGATCATTTTCCGGAAATCGCGTATCCCTGGTAAACTTTCCGCTCAGGAATCCGGATGCAAGAGGGACCCGTGCGATTACTCCCTTCCCGTGCTGCTTACACGCCGGGAGTAACCTCTCTTCAGGTTCCTGCGTGAGCATATTGTACACGACCTGATAGAACGAAAGACTCGGCGTGCTTTCCAAAAGACCGAGCCCCTGTTCGGTAGGGCCAAAACCCTCCTTGGCCGCAAAGGGGGGCATGATCGAGAATCCGAAATAGCGGACCTTTCCTTCGTCGACCAGCTTCTCGAGCGTTTCTACCGTTTCATCCGGAACGGTAAACGGTCCCCTCGGCGAATGGAGATGCAAAAAATCCACATAGTCGGTCTTCAATCGCTTCAGGCTACCCTCGAGGGCCTTCCGAGTCCACTCGGGCGAAAAATCCTTTACCCAGTTTCCCTGCTCATCGGATCGGTTT
>CAYLZA010000607.1:0-2728 GCA_964387575.1 uncultured Spirochaetales bacterium
TGGCGGCTACCGTCCAACGCGCATTACAATCGTCACTCTTCCGTAACCGTCAGCGTGTACGAAGCGGCTCCTGCAGACCAGCCTTGAACCCAAACGTACATCTCAGTGCCGGTCGGGCTGAGCCCGGTCAGCTCGAGCGGGGTGTCCGCTGTCGTCGATCCGGAATCGAGGACACCGCTCGTCGGTCCTGTGTCGAGAACATACACGCCCGCCCCTGGACCGATCGTGGTTTCAGCGGTGACCGTATATGTGGCAGAGCTGTCTGTCACGGTAATGACATAATAGCTATCGCCACTTCGAGACACCGAACCGTTGTGTGTAATGGATCCTCCGCCGGCATCTCCAATGTTGAGAGGTGTAGTCTCACTTCCCTCATCGCCTGGAATTTCCGCACCCGGTGTGACCGTCAAGTCGAAGTATGTTCCTTCGTCATCGCGAGAATGTACCTCGATATAGAGATATCCTTCTCGATGTTCAATCGTACTTACGATTTCGTCCGTCGTTCCGTCTTCGGTCGAAGAACCGAGCGTGTCGCTTTCAGACTCGATGTAAAGATCAGCGTCGCGTTCAAGCCCCGTAAGTGAAACTTCGTAGTAGTAACTCTGATCGACGGTGACTTTATAATAGCTATTACGTTCGATCTCGTATTGATCTCCGACGACACCGGAATGAACGAGCGGTGAGGAGCTTGCGTCGCCGATCTCGAGCGGCGTTTCGGGGGTTCCCTGTGCGGCGTCGGTGGCTGCCGGAACGACTACGGTAAAGGCTCCGGCTGTAGTAACGGTGCCATCCGCCGTTTTTTGTATGTACAGAATTATATCGACGTTCTCCTCGACCGGGGGAGGGGATATCGTTCCGTCGGTCGTAATTACGTTCACATTCGAAGACGAATAGATACTTATCTCGAAGCCGTCGGGAACCGTGGGCAAGGTCAACGTCGTCTCCCCCATAGACCGTTCCGCGGCTCGCGGGCAATTCCACGCCGTTTGCGAAGAAGTGCTCGTGTTCCACGCATAGCATTGCGCTTAAATCCTGTCGGCAGAGCTATTAACTGTACATCCACTCCAATAAATCGACGGCCGGACCGGCTCGATTACTGTAACGGCTGACCTTTTTCCCACTAACGAGTAAGCTGTCGGCACATGCAGCAGCGCGATCAATCGACCGAAAAATCCGGAAACAACCGCATCATCGCGGGGCTCATGGTCCCTTTTGTTTCACTCGTGATACATCTCTCGATGTTTACCGTTGCGGTGCCTGCTATTCGGGCGGATTTTTCACTGCCGGCGGATACAACTTCATGGATGTTGCTCGTATATACCATCCCCTACATTCTGTTCATGCCACTCTACGGGCGGCTCGGGGATCGGCTCGGGAGGCGGAGGCTGCTTCTCTTCGGGATCGGGCTTTATTCGGCGGGGACGGTCCTGTGCATCGTTGCGCCCGGATTGGGAGTGTTCATAACCGGACGGGTTGTCCAGGCGGCCGGGGGAGCTTCGGTAAATCCGTTATCGCTGTCGATTATTGCGACGCATTTTTCGGCACAGCGGCGGGGGCAGGCGATGGGGACGTGGAACTCGGCCGGGCCGTTTACCGGGATGATCGGTCCCGCACTCGGCGGTATCATCGTCGAGCAACTCGGGTGGCGGAGCATCTATTTCCCGGTGGCCGTCGTCGTGGTGGTGGCCGCGGTGCTCATTGTTTTTCTCGTGCCTGCGGACAAGCAAAAACTTTCAGGAGTTCGGGCAACGCTTCGCACCTTCGACTGGATGGGGCTGTTTTTGACCGCCGGCATGCTCGTGTTGTTCGTTTTTTACGTGTCGAGCCGACCGCTTACCGGGCGAATGCCTTTTACCGATTGGAGACTGCTCGTGGGTTTTTTGGCGTTCGGTTTCGTTTGGTTTTTCTGGGAACGAAGCAGACGTACGCCGTTCGTGGGAATCAAATACTACGCAAAAAGGAGCTTTGCGCTTGCATCCGCGTGTGTAAGTCTTCGAATGTTTTTTCTCGGCGGAACGAACTTTCTGGTACCGCTCCTCGGTACCGATGTGTATGGCCTTGCGGCATCGCGAACGGGATTGTTGATTACGCTTCAGTCGTTTGCGCTCATGGTTACGATGAGCCTCGGCGGAAAGCTCGCCGACGGCTGGAGCCGACGTTATCCGGTTATGATCGGATTGTTCGGACAGACCGCATCTTACTTCTTTTTCGCGCTCGTCCCGCCGGTCTCGACGATATCCTTGATCACACCGGTTTTTCTGCAGGGCGCATTCGCAGGTCTGTCGCTTGGTTCGCTGCACCATACGGCGATGCACGAAGTGCCGTCAAAAGATCTCGGCGCAGGCGCGGGTACGTACAGCATGACCCGTTTTTTCGGCGTAATCTTCGGCACCTCCCTGGCGGGAATCATCCTCGAAAACGGGCTGCAGGCGGATATTTCACTTGCCGCCGCTTATCAGCAGACGTTTCTCGTAATTGCCATTGTTGGAATCGTCGTCTCGTCGCTTTCCTTTTTTCTGCCCGTAAAGAGCGGGGGCGAGGTCGGGAAGTAGGTGCAGGCTTCAGCCCCGCTACTGCCGTCCCGCCGGCCGCACCGCTACGGCCGTCACGACGCCGTCCGGCGTGGATCCGGAAAGCGTCGCCCCGGCCGACGTCCGAGTCGACACTATCAGATCACTAAAGCTGAAGCCGCGTCCTTTGGGCGCGGTTTCCGTTTGCGGCTGTGCCT
>CAYLZA010000608.1:0-2719 GCA_964387575.1 uncultured Spirochaetales bacterium
CCGATCGTTCCGCAGTATAATCGGGGGAGTCGACACTCATATACGCGCCGATCAGTGAAACCGCAAACGGCGTTGCGAGCATCAGCAGCTCCACCCGTTCGGTAAGCACGGCGAGCACAATACAGAATACGAACACCAAAAAGAAGTAGTAGCTTTTCGCAGTAAGATGTCGATTCACGATTGATCTACGGGCCCCGGAACCGGAACCTTACGTAGCGCAGCCTCCACAACGTCCGATGTCTTCATTTCCCGAACCCAGTATTCGGGCTTCAGCACGATCCGATGTTCGAGCGCTTCCACCGCGAAGGACTTGATGTCGTCGGGAGTTACATAATCACGACCATCGAGCAACGCGGCGGCCCGCGAGAGCTTAAAAAGATCGAGTGTTCCCCTCGGCGAGGCCCCTACCTCCACACGTCGATCACTTCGTATTGCTGAAATAATCGACACAATATAACTACCGACCTCCCGCTCGAGATACACTTCCTCACACGCCTGCTGCATGTCTATGAGCTCGTTTTGTGACACCACACGTTCGAGCTCGACGCTTTCAGCTTTTCTGTCACGGCGACGAAGTACGATATCGAGCTCATCCTCTTCGCTCGGATATCCAACCGACAACCTCATTATAAACCGATCGAGCTGAGCTTCCGGCAGGGGATAGGTTCCCTCGAACTCGATCGGATTCTGCGTAGCTATGACGATAAACGGCTCTTCGAGAGAATGCTGTGTCCCCTCTATCGTGACATGACGTTCCTGCATCGCTTCCAATAGCGCCGATTGGGTCTTCGGAGATGCCCGGTTTATCTCATCGGCGAGAAGCATACTCGTAAATATGGGGCCCGGGGCAAACGTGAATGTGTTCTCCGCCTGACTGTAGATATTCCCTCCGGTGATATCACCCGGCAGGAGATCTGGAGTAAACTGGATACGCGAAAATCGGATATCGAGTAATTCGGCGAACGACCGCGCTATAAGCGTTTTGGCAAGTCCGGGCACATCCTCGATCAAGACATGGCCCCGAGCCAAAATCGCCGTGAGAACTCGTCTGATAACATCGTCTTTTCCGACGATCACTTTTTTCATTTCATCGAGTACGCGAACACTCAATAGGGCTACGTCAGTTAGGTCCATTTATGATTCCTCGTCGTTGAGCACTAATTGTTCGAGCTTGTATAGATTCGAACGTCTTTGAAAAATCCTGAATTTCGCGGGAAGACGAAATATCGAAGCAGTCTTACCGAAACGAGTCGTACCCGTAAAGCCCGGGTCCGCAGCCGTACTCCCGCGAGCCTCATCGAGGATAGGTTTGAGATTATTCCTGTAGTACTTTTCGTCGGTAACACTTATGTCGACTATTCGCTCGATTGAGACGAGCTCCGCCGGCAACACCCAGCGAGTCCGGCTACCCCTGTGTAGAAAACCAATTCCAGATCCCGACGCTGCCCGGAAATCGGTTTCACCCGGCTGGAGCGGTGCGCGATCGAGACGTGAAAACCGGGATGCTCTGTATTGTTCCCGAAGCGAACCGAAAAACCAGAATAACGCGAGAATGAGAATACCGATAAGGAGCGACTGCCATAAGCGCAGCCCGTTTTCTGTTTCCGCAGGTGAGCCGGCAACTAGGTGCACAAAGAACACAACCACACACAACACGATCAAAAGCGAGACAATCCGGCGGATGCGGGATCGGGTAGTGTGCTCACTCATACATGTTGCTCGATACTCTTGAGATAATCTTCTGCCGTCCGTCTTTCTTCAGGACCGATCGGATGATCGCTGAATTTCGCTACTTCGTAGAGCACGGTCAGACCTATCATCGCATCCCTGCCCTCGCCGCTGCTCAAAACTGAAGACTCGAGAAGTGTTTCGTTCATATATTCGCGCGGGGTCTGTCGTTTCTCCCGTTGGTATCCATATCGCGCAAATGTATCTTCCACAATGGCGTACGCGGCAATGACCGCCTCTCTGTCACTTCCTTCCTCGAACAAACGTTTCAATATATCGACGGCTGCCGACCGCAAATCGTTACGAAGACGATCCGTAACTGATTGCTCCTGCTGTTCCGGTGCCGAGCGAAGTCTTTTGAAATGGCGAATCGATAGACTTACCGCGATTGCCGCCGACAGTACCGCGACGATCGAGTATACGATACGTTCACGACTGCCGTCTCTATTTTCCGTCTCCGATGCAGGCTCCGCTTCGTAAATAGGCGGGTCTTCGACAGGCTCCTCTTCATCGTCGTTCATGATGGAATCGGAGATCGCTCGTGTCTGCTCCATGGTATCTTCATCGATTCGTAAAAACGAGATAACGAACGCCATGAGGAAGTAGAGAGCGAGGAACATGATCACGAGCCGCAACACGAGCCTCACTATCTCACGTCTACGTTCGATGACATCAGGATCGGGAGACGTGTGATTGGATACGACAATATATATCAGCGAAACAAGCGAAAAAAGCGCAGCGGCAACGATCCCGATCGAAATAAGGACAAATACCGGCCGCGGCAATACGGGGACAATCGCCGTAGAACCATCGATCGGAGATCCGGGGAACACGCCGCTTTCGAGCGCGGAAGGGATGAGAACATATCCGCAGATTATTATCGAGAGAAGCGAGATGGTCAGCGCCGCGATCCGCCCAGGTTGTGATTGCATTCCGGCTATTACGTTGCGCGCCCAACGGCGATATGAGAAGCTTCCCGTTGCAGTTGTAA
>CAYLZA010000609.1:0-2708 GCA_964387575.1 uncultured Spirochaetales bacterium
ACAACCATTGTGTGGTAGTGTCTCGATTGACCTTCGCTCGCGTCAGGCCGCGAAGTCCGCACGCAAAGTAAGACCGCTGCGCCCGGCCGAGGTAGCGGGGCGGCATGACACGCCCGTAAAAAGGGCGGCATCCGCATGCCGCCCCGGTTTACTGTTATTTTGTACTATGTTTTTTCTGTAATCGCCGGATTATTTCTTGAGCGACGCCTCAAGCTTGATCTCGGTACCTGCTAAAGCTTTGGAAACCGGGCAGTCACCTTTGGCAGCTTCCGCGTGCTTCTTGAAGGCTTCCTCGTCGATATCAGGAATCTGTGCCTCGGTTTTCAATACTATTGATGTAATTGCAAAACCTTGATCCTGTTTTTTGATGCTCACCTCTGCTACGGTGTTTATTTCATCCGCTGTGTATCCAGCTTCTCCCAATACGAGAGAGAGTGCCATTGAAAAACAACCGGCATGCGCCGCTCCGATCAATTCTTCGGGATTCGTTCCTTTTCCGTCTTCGAACCTGGACGAGACCGAGTACTTAGCTTTGAAAGCCCCGCTCTCGGTCAGCAGTCCGCCCTTCCCTTCTTTGAAAGAGCCTTTCCATTTTGCTTGCGCCTTACGTACCATTTACTATCTCCTTTTGTAATTATTATAATTTACTGCGTCGAGTATAGACATTTTTGTTTTCGAACTTATATTAATCATCTTTATCACTGCTATAAGTGTACTTATTTGGTCAGCAAAAGTTAAGCTATCTGACGGAAGAAGCAGTACAATTCGCCCGCGCGGCCTGCGGTTTGTCGAATCCGGTCAATTCGGCCTGCCGTTGGACGCTATTCCCACGGTTCGCTATTTCCATAAAAAAAGTACGTTCCGGGCACCACGATGACGTCTCTGCGCTTCAGCCGCTCGTACAACTCGAGCGTCGTGCCCGGCAGATCCTTGAACCAAATCCAGAGGAAAAGCGATCCTTACATCGGCTTCATGCGCGATCCGATCGAGATGAACGATCTCTTCGTCGGTAAGGACATTACCACTTGGATTCGTGGGCCTCGAGACGCATATAGCACCAATATCATCGGTAACGCGGAGAGCGTTAAAATCAATGTGATATTTATGGGTATGATCCGTGATTATTTCTATTAGCGGTCTATACGCAACAAAATCATCTACATTCAAAGCCTGATCTGCGTATCCGATATACTCGGGAAGCAACGGGAATAGTATACGTCGTCTCGCACCGTTTATCCCCTCTCCGGCAAAAAGCGTAAAGAGCATAAAAAACGCAGATTGACTACCGTTGGTAACGGCGATGTTTTTCCCGGTAATTCCCCATCCGTATTCCCGGTTCAGCAATTCCACCAGCGCCTCGATAAAGCGAGGTCTTCCCTGCGGTGTGTCATAGAGACCAACTGCGCGTTCGAAGCTATCCCCGTCTGCGAGTATCTCGTGCATTCTCTTTCGCCAGACGCGGGACACCTCCGGGCTCAGCGCCGGATTACCGCCTCCGAGCATGTATTTTTTTTCGCTCCCCGCAAGCGCCTGTCCGAGATCATCCATGTAAATTTTACACAGTT
This sequence comes from uncultured Spirochaetales bacterium, assembly GCA_964387575.1. Lineage (GTDB taxonomy): Bacteria > Spirochaetota > Spirochaetia > ARS1246 > ARS1246 > CAYLZA01. The sequence continues at coordinate 1,566 of CAYLZA010000609.1, forward strand.
ACACGTTTTCCAGTTTGAGCTCGTCGATGACATTTACATTGTCACCGGCGTTGTTTCGAACGATTTCCACCGCTCGATCTCTCCACGTTTGATCTCGAACTTTTCCGATAAGATGAATCTCTTTTTGCTTTGCATCGCGAAATGTTACCGACAGATTCGACGGATCCTGTATAATTCCGTCCTGAGCAAACGCGCGGAGAATCTTTTTTTCGATATTATCTTTTTCATCGTTTCTCCAGTGTTTAATCAATGCAAGATGTGCTGCATTCGTTTGTGGTCCCCCATGACCGGGAAATCCTGAGCTTCCACCTATATCTGACATAATTCCTCCTTAGAATTCATCAATTGTTTTCAACAATAATACGTGCATAAAGCATGCCACCATGAAAGAAAGGCTCCAACGACGGTCAACCGTTTGTCATGTTTGCATGTAAGTCGTGGTCCAAACCTCTTGTCTCCATCCGTCACCATACAGCTCTATTTGGACGTTTTTCGACCGTAGTGTTTTTCGACCGTTTCCGGTGGCACGAGCTCCGGTGCGTTTCTGATTTTCTCTGCATCCAACCCCACCGAGATGGACGCATTCCTCCAATTAACCGATTCTATCGAATCGGCGGGGATCGCAGTACTATCAGTATGAAACAAAGAACCGGTTTTTACCATGACATAGCGAATCTTCCAGGTTTGTTCATCGATCGCAAAATCCTCCACCGAACCTACTTCTTCATCCCCGGCGAATACCGTATAGCCGGCGACCTCTTTACTGCTTCGAAGATGATTGTCACCGTGCTCGATGTTTTCCTCTTCGGTTTTCGCCTGACGTTCCTTCTCGATCCGTTTCATGATCATCATCGTATTTGCCGGATCGGCGCCGAAACCCCACAATCCGTCGCCGGCCCAGTAGGGGGGCCAACCATAGTGCTTTGAGAGCATCAGCTCCTTTTCACGGGAAACCGGCAATGTCGTAGTAATTTCCGGACTCTGCTTGATTTGTTCCTGTGTTAAATCGAGCTCTACCGAGCCATCTTCCCAATCGATATCCGTCACCGAGAACGGGCTGATCAGCACCTTTTTCCCGAAAAATAACGGTGCCGTATCTACAACGAGATAGCGTACGGTCCAGGTTTCATCGTCGAAGTACAC
>CAYLZA010000610.1:0-2705 GCA_964387575.1 uncultured Spirochaetales bacterium
ACCGAGCATCCTGAACACCGGCTCGATGATCTTTACCGCCTTCGGGTTTCTTACCAGCGTCGGCACCTCGTCTTCGGGATCGGGATCACGAACGAGGAGCGCCCATCCCGATTGTTGCGCCGCGTTTTTGAGAGCATCTGCCGCGTCGGCGGGTATAAAACCGGTAACATACGTAAGCTCTCCGTGCTCGTGCATCGCCAGACGCGCCGATTCGAGCTGTATTGAATCCTCTACCGACTCCATCTCTTCGTTCAACGTCGAAATATAATTCGAGAGCTCCCTTGCCTCATTATCGAGCTCCGTGATCTCTTTTTTTCGGTTTTCGATTTTTTCTGCAATTTCCCCCGCACTGCGCCGGGGAATCGAAGCTACCGTTGCCGATTCCGGCGGTTGTTCGTCACAACAAAGCACGCCGAACCGGGAGCCGCTTCGCGTCACCGTAAACAGAAACCGATTCGTTTCGCTCGCTTCTTTCAGCTGTTCCTTATTCAGCCACATCAGCCGTGCCGGAACACCGGAGCTCCGGATTTCCCGCAACGTATCCGGGTCGAAGTTACCCCACGGCTCAACCGCCTGGCGCTCTTTTTCGAGCGAATCGATCCGTTCCCGGATATCTTCTTTGGAAGAAACGATTTCTTCGTAGCGTGCCGCGACTTCTTCGGCGGAAACGTTTCGACGCGTTTGGTCTTTCGTTGGTTCGTAATCAGATAAGCCCTGGGCAACGCTTCTGAGCCGGTCATGGCACTCCTTCAAAGAAAGCAGATCATCGCTCTGTCTGTCCTCATATTCAATGTGGAGCACGCCTATTTCGCGAAGCTTTTGAAGCGCCGACTCGCGCTCACTTCGCAACAATACGAGCGACGCTTTTTTCATCTCAACGATCATACGCTATGATTCCCGTACCAGATTTCGTTTTGCGATTTTTCCTCTTACGACCGCCGCCGTCTGCTCATCACCGAGATAGATCTGAATTCGTCGAATATTCTCACGAGTCTCGGGTATCATCACCTTTTCAAAGAGATTTACCCGTTGCGTCGTTATCCGAAGCTCATGCGCCAGCCGCTTTTTCTGCTCCTGCAGGATCGAGAGCTCCGCATCGAGGCTCAAAAGATCTTTCAAAAACGAAACGGCCTGATCGACCCAAAGCGGGGTGTCTATAAGATCGTACGGCGTAATATCCACGTCGATACCTTCGAACACCGGGATGTCGACGCCCGCGATATTTCCATCCGACGTATCGATTGACTCCACGCGTATGAGCGATTCGAGATCGACCGGCTCACCGAATACGGCTATCCACGACGAGAGTGATTCACGAAGCTCTTTGAGCTGAGCCCGTTTTTTTCGTATTTCCGCATCCACCTGACGAACCACTATCTGAAGCTGCTGTTTTTTCAGCTGCAGCGTCGGGAGATACCGTTCAAATCGCTTGAGGGCGTCTTTTTGTTTTTTCAGCTCGTTTTTCGTCAGTTTGATCTTCGCCATCTCATTTCCCGTTTCGCGGCTACGGTTCGGCCGCGTCAGAATCGATTACCCCGTTTTACGCCGGCCAGTACTCGTTGAGCAAATCGCTTCTGAGTCCGGTCTCCTCTTTTGTAAAGCACTCGGCGAGTATCTCCCACCCTTTGTTCAGTGCCTGCTCGAGCGGAATATTCAACGAGAGATCCATCATTTCCCGCTCGAAAATTTCCCCGTACTTGAGAAGCTTCTGATCTCGATCCGACATTCTGAATCCCATCGAGCGTTTTTCCTGAGATTCCAGACACGCCGCATAGAGTTTAATCATTCCATCCATCAGCGGACGATGATCGCTTCGCGTTTTTGTATTGACCATTTGCTTCAATCTCGAAAGCGAGCCGAACGGTTCGATTCGACCGTTTCTCAGATAGTACTGTCCTTCGGTTATATAGCCGGTGTTGTCCGGGATCGGATGAGTAACATCATCGCCGGGCATTGTGGTTGCTGCGAGGATGGTAATCGATCCTGCTCCCTCGAAATCGACCGCTTTTTCATATCTCGACGCGAGCTGGCTGTACAAATCACCGGGATATCCGCGGTTCGATGGAACCTGTTCCATGGTGATCGATATTTCCTTCATCGCATCGGCGAAGTTCGTCATGTCGGTCATCAGCGCGAGCACCCGTTTTCCCTGAAGCGCAAACTTCTCCGCTACGGCGAGTGAAAGATCGGGAACCATAAGGCATTCGACGATCGGATCCGAGGCGGTATGAACAAAGAAGATCGTTCGTGCAAGCGCTCCCCCCTCTTCGAGGGTATCTCTGAAGTAGAGATAGTCGTCATACTTCAGCCCGCATCCGGCGAGAATAATCAAATCAACTTCGGCCTGCATCGCGATGCGCGCAAGAAGCTCATTGTACGGCTCACCGGAGACCGAAAAGATCGGCAGCTTTTGAGATTCGACGAGTGTATTGAAAACGTCGATCATCGGAAGCCCGGTTCGTATCATCTTTCTCGGGATGATACGGCGTGCAGGATTTACCGAAGGACCGCCTATCTCGATGAGCTCATCGGTGAGCTCCGGCCCTGCATCCCGCGGACGACCACCACCGTCAAAAATCCTGCCGAGCAGATTTTCCGAAAACGACACCTGCATCGGATGTCCGAGAAATCTGACTTCATCGCCGGACGAAACTCCACGGGCTCCGGAAAAAACCTGAAGTGATACAAAATCCCCGTTTAACCGG
>CAYLZA010000611.1:0-2679 GCA_964387575.1 uncultured Spirochaetales bacterium
TTTGGGTGCGCGTTCTTCTCGTGCTCGTCGGTTATCGAGAAGCTCTCCGGGTTGAACCGGTCGCCTCCCAGCCAGAGGTCGATGCGGGTTCCGCTGTCGCTGCTCTTCACGTCCGCGCCCTTGAGCTGCCACCCGATCAAGTTGAGCCGCGCGCTGCCGAGGCTGTCGTGGCCGGCCATACCGCCGTAGTAGCCGGCGAGCTCGGGGCGCTGTTCGCTGTTGAGCGAAGCGCGAATAGCATCGAGCTCGGATGCCGGGCGCTTTACGCTGTCCAATACGGCGAGGTGGAGGCCGTCCGATTCCTGATGAACCGAGATGACCATCTGCGTCGGATCCGAGTCCATTATATAGTGTGACATCTCACTGATGAGCTGGAGCACGAAGTCCTTGCGGTTCATGGTTCCTCCTTCCCCGATGAATCAACGCGGCGTCTACGACCGGTCGGAACGTTCGCACGGTACAATTCGATAATCGCAACGAGCACCGTGGCGGTCAAGCCGCCGGCGAACCCGTTGTTGTAGAGGCCGATGCCCGCGTGCCACCCGCCGGAACGCATCACGACGGTGAGGTGGAGAAAGCCCGCTATCAGACCGATACCAAATCCGAAGTCGCCCACAAACGGGGCGAGCGTTGTACCAAAGAGCGCGGCGAGGATCACACCCGGCTCGGCCAGGTCGTGGCCAAAGGTCAGTGCTGCGATCACGACCCCGGCCATCACCGGCCATACGTTCGCGGGATGCTTTCCGAACGCCGCGAACCCGATGATCGTGAAGAGCCCGCCAATCACCGGTCCGTTGATCGGCGCGCCAACACCCATCGCATAGCCCCAGGTCGCAAGGCCGAGGATCCCCATGTTGACGAGCGCGCCGGAAACGCTCTCCATCGACATAAAATCGGACGGAAGACGCCCGGGAAGCTTTAGGATCCGGAGGAAACTTCGCACGGCGTCGGCCCTCCCCATCAGGATGCCGGCGACCAGAAGCACCACCGAAACGACCGGAGTTACCAGCACGAGCACAAGCGAAGGTGTCTCGTTCCAGATTGAGCCGCCCGCGAGCTGTTCCATGCCGCCGAACACGAGCGCGGCCGCAAACAGCGCTATCATACCGGTGGTAAGACCAACGTTGTAGAGGTTGTAGCCCTGGTGGAAACGCAGCATCGCCCGGGCCACCGCGGGGAGGATAACACCGGCGGCGAGACCGCACGCCAGTGCGATCGGGATACCCACGGCGGCCGAGAACCCGAGCTCGGTCGCAATCAACGAAACGAAAGGCGCAAGCGCGGTCCCGAAGAGCGCGATCAGGATGTACTCCCTGTACCTACCACGCGCGATCTTCGCCGCGATGAACACACCAAGGAGAATCGGCGTGATATTGAGCGGCGTCTTCCCGAAGAGGCCAAAGCCGAACATCGTGAACACTGCCGCGATGGTAGGTCCGGAGAGCTTGATCCCGTTCCGCCGTACCAGCACGAGCCCGACAAACGCCACGAGCGACGCGTTCAGCAGCGCCGCCCCCTCGCTCGCCGCGAACGTGAAGTCGTTGATCAGCCGCGCCGGATGAATCTGAATCTCCCAGAGCCCGATCAGGGCGTTTGCGGGTCCGTCCAATATGATCCCGGCCGCCGCGATCCCGGCGAGGATCACGATGGTGATTATGTAGAGCCGCCTTTCCGTTCCTTCGATTCGCTCACTGTCGGTCACGGCGCGATTCTACACCGAAACGGCGCTCGGTGCCAGGCTCTTCCTGGCTGCGACCACGTTCTCTTCGAAGCATCTCGATCGACGTCGTTTGGAAGCATACACTTCCCCGTAGCCGGTGCCGACGTATACCGTTCCATCGGAAGCCACTGCGCCGGCATATTCTGCAGGCGATTGAATACGAGCCGTCCATTTTGCGGTTCCATCGTCACGGTCACCCGTCCGATAGTATCGGCGCCGAGCCCGAAATCGCCGAGCTGAGCTTCGAAACTCGACAGCGTATCCGGAACGATGATCTCGTTTTGCGTCATATAACGAAGGGCTGAGACATATGCGTCTACACGCCTGTCGTAATCATAGAGTGTTTCCAATAAGCCCAGAGCCCCGGCCCGGGTACCAAAGATTCGACGCTCACTTTGCGGATTATCGAACATCGCCGGAACAGAAAGCGGTACGGTCTGCCGCTTTGAATCGCGAATGGTAACGTTGACCGTTTCCTCAATCAGCTTTAGTGAATGCGTACGTAGAATCGGCATAAATTTCTCCAGTAGATAGAAAAGCGAATAAGGTACTATGAGAGCGCTAAGACTTCTCATCAGGCCTTCCCTTTCACGGTCGGAGCCGATGAGCTCTCCCAGGTTCCTGGGTAACCCGTTCTCGTACATATGCCCTGCTCTCCGCCCCCGGCGGTTGCGGTGTATCAGGCTCTACAACACTCTACTATACACTTGTTATATTCATGATAAGTGTATAGTTTATGTATATGAAGAAGGTTAACGCACTCAAGATCAGAAACCAATTCGGCGAAGTGCTTGATATGCTCGATCGTGACAAAACACCGATCCTTATCGAAAAGCGGAAAAAAGTTCGTGCCGTCTTGATCCCCTACGAAGAGTTCAAGCTCCGTTTTTTGGACACGTTGATCGAAGATGAACGGGACCGTTTCAAACGCCGGGTCGAGGGGCATGTGCGCGACTCCC
>CAYLZA010000612.1:0-2662 GCA_964387575.1 uncultured Spirochaetales bacterium
AGAACAGCGATCTTCGGCGCTCGAGCTACCTGCACGTGTGATTTCCCCAGGGATGCGATTATGCCGATATCCGCAGGGCTGAGACGTCGCGGCTCGAGGATCGTCTGCCCCTGCGCATGATTCTCGCGCACTCTCCCGGTGACAGTTGCACCCGCTCCCTCGATCCGGCCGCTATTTCACCGACGATCCGAAACCTGTCGGCGCTTCCGGCAACTGCGAACCCGTCCATCGTTGCGCGATCAAACGGCGGCGAATCGTCCGGAGCGATTATCGATTCGGCAAGCGCGCGCCCGCACGCTTCGGATATGTGAACGCTTTCCTCGGATACCGATATCGGAACACGGTTGATAATGTGGAGGGCTTCGTCTTCGCCGATCAAGCCGACAAAATCGCCCCCAATAGCACCCAAATCGCGGTTGCCCGGTGCTCGAGGCCATCTATTAGTGGTCCGAATCCGGCGGATGCGGTATCGTGTCGTCATGTCTTTGAATGAATCAAATCATCGGTCACAGCTCGGTACAACCGGAATAACGGTACCTCCGATAATTTTCGGAACCAGTGCGCTCGGCAATCTCTATCAGGTCATGGCAACTGAAGAACGGCTCGAGCTCGCCCGAGAGTGGTTTGCGCATGTTGACCCTCCGGTTGTGCTCGACACGGCGGGGAAGTACGGGGCGGGTCTCGCGCTGGAGCGGCTCGGAAAGCTACTCAAGGGTTTGGGCATCGCTCCGGACAACGTGATTTTGAGCAACAAGGTCGGGTGGTACCGGGTTGAATTGTCGTCTCCGGAGCCGACTTTCGAACCCGGTGTGTGGCGCGAGCTCGAACACGACGCTGAGCAGCGGATAAGTTACCGGGGTATTCTCGACTGCTGGGAGCAGGGGTGCGAGCTTCTCGGTGAACATTATGTTCCGTCGTTCGTATCGGTGCACGATCCGGATGAATATCTCGACGCCGCGGAAAGCGAAAAATCGAGGGAAGAGCGTTTCGAGCACCTGTTGGAAGCGTATCGCGCGTTGACCGAGCTGAAAAACGCCGGAAATGTCTCGGCGGTCGGCGTGGGCGCAAAGGAGTGGCAGGTAATCCGACGGATTGCCGAACACGTGGAGCTCGACTGGGTGATGTTCGCCTGCAGCATTACCGTCTACACGCATCCACGCGAGGTTTTGTCTTTTGTTGAGCAGCTTGCGGACCAACGGATCGGAATTATCAATTCGGCGGTGTTTAATTCGGGATTTCTCGTCGGCGGAGCCTATTTTGATTATCGCCAGGTCGATCGAGACGATAATCCGCAATTGTTCGAGTGGCGGGAGAGGTTTCTCGACGTCTGCGCGCGCCACGAGGTATTTCCCGGAGATGCATGTATCGAGTTCGGTCTGTCGGTTCCGGGAGTATCGGCAGTTGCGCTCAACACGAGCAATCCGAAACGGGTCCGCGAGAATGTTCGCGCCTCCGGCCGACACGCACCTGATGAGTTTTGGTCGGAAATGAAAGAACGGAAACTGATCGACTCGGGCCTCACGTTTTTGTAAAACGGCAGATGAGAAGCATCACTTGCGTGACTACAGGAGAATAGGGGAGGAACAATGAAGATCTATGTCATCGGAGACAGTATTTCGGTTCAGTACGGCCGGTACCTCGAAACGTATCTCGAGGGATTGATGGAGTATTCGAGAAAGAAAGGTGAAGACGAAGCGCTTCTCGATCTCGACAAACCGAGCGGCGCCAACGGCGGAGATTCGGGGATGGTTCGTTCGTTTCTCGAAGCATGCGCAAAGGCGGATGGAATCGACTCCGATCTGCTTGATGCCGATCTCCTACTTGTAAACTGCGGGTTGCATGACATCAAAACGGATCCGCAGACGGGAGAGCGTCAGGTTGGCATCGACGAATACGAGGAGAACCTGGAAGCTATCATCGAAATAAGCGCCTGCCTGGGAGTTGGGCTGATCTGGATCCGCACTACACCGTGTGACGAGACGGTACACAATCGGGGAAAAATCGAATTTCATCGGTTTGCCGCAGACTGCATCGAATACAACGGGGTCGCCGACCGGATCATGAGCGAGGCGGGCGTGCCGATGATCGATCTTTTTTCATTTACCGGCAGACTTGGTGATGATGTCTACTGTGATCACGTGCACTTTCACGAGCATATTCGCGAAAAACAGGCAGCGTATATCGCTGGATGGCTTTCGGCATACGCGCAACTCACCCCGCTTCGATGTGAACATCACCGACCTCATGATAATAGATCGTGTGCCCGGGTGTATGGCCGGGCGTATGATACGGGATGAGATCTCCAATACGGGAGAGTGATCCGCTCGGATCCAGGAATTCGCATTATGAACCGTTGGCACGGTTTCCGTTTGCGGCTGTGCCTTTAATAGTTTGTCCGGTTCTCCGCGGCTTCAGCAGCACCGTAAGCCCCCAACGGGGGCGCTACCCACAAACCGCCTGACCACACCAGTGTGGTCAGGCGGTTGTTGATTCCGCGAAGTATCTTCGGCGCTATATTCCTCGTTCCCGCGTCGGAGGTTGACTATTTTTTTCGGTGGTACTACCTTAGGTAAGGGCGATATTTCTGCAGAGAGTATTTTAAGTGCGGTTATTAGATGAGCCGCACTTTTTTTATTCTTCATATTAAGACGTCGCGGAATCA
>CAYLZA010000613.1:0-2655 GCA_964387575.1 uncultured Spirochaetales bacterium
TAGTAGCCGACGGAGAACGCTACACACGATCCTTCGTCTCCCTGATTGCCTATCGGCGGGAAGTAAACAGTAGACGAATTATCCACACTATCCGGCAGTGTTCCGAATGCGCGTACGGTGGTAATACCTTCGAGCTTCGGTAGCTGCCTCCACTGATCCTCCGTAGGTGGAGCCAGTCCGGTACCATGCCCATCGATAATCTCGTTGTAATTCACTCCCGGCTGAAACACCCCGGCTCGAGCCATATCCTCACGGAGCTCCGCTTCCGTAGGGAGGTTTTCATAAAATGTCGTACCGAACGTGTCCGTCCGCGGTAGCGGTTGAATAACCGCCAGCTCTTCCGATGTAAGGCTTCCGGCGGTAGCGGCGACAAACGAGCTCGACGTGCTGGCCGCTATATCGCCGCCGGCGCCGATTATCGTCTTGAACGGGGCATTATCATAATCGCTGTAAAACTCGACCGAAAAACTCTCTACGGTTCCGGATGTCGGACCCTGATTCTCGATGTTGAGATGCAAGTCATAATCATTTATATATGAAGCCAGCTCGGAAATATCGAGCGCCATCGCATTGGACGGAAACGGCTCAGCACCGCTTTGAAGCGTGGTATTAAACCGCGGCTGCATGTCCTTTGCCATTACCGGATTCGTCGGATCTCCGACGCCGACCGTTATGTAGCATTCATCGCGGTATGGATGGGTAAACTGAAAAACCGCGAGAACCCGCGGTTCATAGATACGACTGAAATCATTGTAGAAATAATAGACCGCCGGTTCGAGATAGTTGAGTGTTTGATAGGTTATCCAGTAGTGACCGTCCGGAACGTTTTCCCATGTTCCGCCTTCGCCCCAGGAATTGACGATTTTTATCGCACCTGCAGGCAGAGCAGTATCGTCGGCTATACGCAGTTCCGCAACCTTCGGCGGCGGGGTAACGTTGTTACCTTCGACCATCTCCGGTACTTCGTCGGCGGAATCGACGGAAATGCCTACGTAGTATACACCCGCTTCGATATCAGACGGTATCGTAATATCTATTGCGTACGGGCCGTGCTCTCCCACGTCCGTGCTGTAGCTCAGCGATTGGCCGTATACTTCGATGTCGGTTTCGGTAATCTCCCGATCGGCGGATAAATAGCAGGTTAATTTCATCGTCTGAACACCGCCGCCTTCGGTCCCTATGTTTTCGTAGGCGCTTCGTGCTTCGAGAGTCTCTCCGGGCACCGCGGTTACCTGATCGGTTCCGGTGTTTACTCCCAGATACACTTCACTTCCCGGATAGAGATCGATCCCTGACGTCGATTCAACCGATCCCAGAAATCGCGCTTCTTCCGAGCCGTCAACCTGCCGTACCCAAACCTGATTGTTTGCGGCAAATGAAACCGTTGTCGTGCCGTCGGCACACACCGACCAGCTCACGCCGTCGTCGAGTGAAAACTCCATACTACTCGTCGTTCCCGCGAAGCCGCCTCCGGCGACATCGAGCACGACATTATCGACCGATCCGTACGAGGAAAGAGCAAAGACTGCGGTAATCTCTTTTTCCCGATCCATCGTAACCGTCAACGGATTTGAAGAGCCCGAGCCGTCACCGGTCCAGCTGCTGAAATTCCACCCCATTTCTGCGGTAGCGCTCAGACTCACCTCGGAGCCTGAGACATACGTGTCCTGGTCGGGATCCTTTGTCACCGAACCGCTTCCCTGGGTACCGACGCGCAACGTGTAGGAGTCCTGTGTAAATAACGCAGTTATCGTCGTCTCTCCGGCTATAATGACGCTAAGCGGATTATCGGATCCGGAAACATCGCCCGACCAACCGCTGAAGCTCCACCCCGGGCTCGGGGCTGCAGTTAAAACTACTTCCGAACCGGAGTCGTATGTTTCCTGATCTGGATCGACAATGACCTCTCCGCTTCCGGTCACCGTCGTGCTCAGCGGATACTCTTCGGAGCCGGCAGGATTGTTGAAAAAATCGCACCCCGTCAAAACGAGCGAGATGACGATGGAATACAAACAGATGTGACTGAAACGCTTCAGGCGAGATACATGCATCGATCCCTCTTTTGCTTTGTATGATCATGGATTATAGCATCGTCACACGGGAAAAACCATTATAGAACGTGGAGAAACATTTTCGATGCCGTCAATCGGCGTATTTCGAATACTTGATTGACATAAAAGCATAAAAATGTTTTTATGTATCATATGCGAACTACGGTCGATTTATCGGAAGATCTGTATAGAAAGGCCAAGGCAATTTCTGCACTCCAGGGCGTGTCTCTCAAGCAGCTTATAACACGAGCAGTCGCGAGAGAGATCGAAAACTATCCAATAACCGCCGAGCACAACCGCATCGAGTTTCCTTTGGTTCGCTCTTCGCGCCCGGGTTCGGCAAAAATCACTCCCGAATTGATCGCAAAGCTGCTCGAAACCGAGGATCTCAATGTATCTTCCTGATGTGAATGTGCTGCTCGCGCTCGCTTTCGAAGCACATCAGCATCATGAATCCGCATTGGAGTGGTTTTCAACAATAGATAACGATATTTGTTATGTCTGCCGGGTTACACAATCCTCCTTTTTGCGGCTTGCAAGCAATCCTTCGCTTTTCAAAGACGAAGCGCTCCGGCTTTCCGAGGCATGGACGTGTTATGATATT
>CAYLZA010000614.1:0-2646 GCA_964387575.1 uncultured Spirochaetales bacterium
GAAACCGGGTTCGGCGTCCGGACCAATGCGGACAAGCCTGAAGATGCAAAAATCGCCCGGAAATTCGGCGCCGAGGGAATCGGGCTTTGTCGGACGGAACACATGTTCTTCGGCGATAAAGAGCTACTCGCTTTTCAGGAGATGATCGTTTCGGAAGACGAGAAAGCGCGACGAAAGGCGCTAAAGAAGCTCCTGCCGCTTCAGAAAAAGGACTTTCGCGGCATATTCAAGCAGATGGACGGATTTCCGGTCACGATCAGGCTCCTCGATCCGCCGCTTCACGAGTTTGTGCCGAAGACGCGTTCGGATGTAAAAGCGCTTGCTTCCAAGCTCGATGTGAGCGCGAGCAAGCTCCAGCGAAAGATCGACAGCTTGCACGAGCTGAATCCGATGCTCGGTCATCGCGGTTGTCGTCTGGGAGTGACGTATCCGGAAATATACGAGATGCAGGTCGAAGCTATCATTACAGCGGCGTGCGAGGTTGCAAAGAAAGACACCAAGGTGTATCCGGAAATTATGATACCCCTCGTCGGTGCATACAGGGAGCTGGAAGTGCTGCGGCAAAAAGCCGAAGAGGTTATTCAGAACGTTCTCGATCGGAGAAAGATGAAGATTAAGTATAAAATCGGAACGATGATCGAGATACCACGTGCGGCGCTCACGGCCGATGAAGTTGCCGAATATGCAGATTTCTTTTCCTTTGGAACAAACGATCTGACGCAGATGACGTTCGGTTATTCACGGGACGACGTGGGAAATTTTATCCAGGAATATATGAAAGGAGAAATCCTCGAGCACGATCCGTTCCAGAGTATCGATCAGTCGGGCGTGGGGTCGCTCATCGAAACGACCGTGGAAAAAGGCAGGAATGTGAAGCCGGATATGAAAATGGGTATATGTGGTGAGCACGGAGGAGACCCGTCTTCAATCGAGTTCTGCTATCGTGCAAACCTCAATTACGTATCCTGTTCGCCGTATCGCGTTCCGATTGCCAGATTGGCGGCGGCGCAGGCGATTTTGAAAAACGCAGAATAACAGGTATAAAAAGCGATGATTGATAGACGGCCGGGTGAGAGGCATCCGGCCGTTTTTTTGCTCCATTAATCGCCGACGTCAGCCTCCGAGATCATTCTCCCGAGTCGAAAACAATCCCGCCGATGTCGTACCGGCTTGGATCTATGCTTTCGCGGAATTGTGCAAGATCACGGCGTTTACGCTCGAGCTCGGGAAATGAATACACGAACTTGCCGTCTTCATCTTCCGAAACTTCGAGCTCGGTAAATACCCCGATATTCTTGATCTCTTCTTCTCGCACTCCTTCCACGTTGGAGACGACCTCGTCGTTACCTTTCGGCTCGATACGTTCCGGATTTACCTGGAGCGGACGGCCTGTTACTTCGTTCAATAGACGTTTACGGAAATTATGACGTCGTATTTCTTTGTTGAGACGTTTTTCCTTCGTTCTTCGAATCCAGGTTGTTCCGAAATATACTATGGAAAAAGCGACCGGGACGATACCGAGCCCGATATACATGAAGCCGCTCGGATCTCCGAGTGAGGAGAGTAAGGAGTGCACGATTGCGTAAAAGCTTTCGATGCCCTGCGCCTGTGAAGAAGGCGGTACATTTTGGAATGAAAAGGTCAGAAAATAGGTGCCGAAAAGCAGATTGAACCCGTTAAAAAAAGCGATCCACCCGTTCATTTTTTTTGTGTTTGTGTTGAATGGTATCAACGATTTTTTTGGAACGCTTACTTCGGCCGTATGCTCACGCTGTTCTCCGGTCATCATCAACTTCGGGAATTGATAGTACAACGACCCCTCTTCGGTAACTCCCGGCTCTCCCTCATATTCACGAAGCATCCGGTGCAGCAGATTTTGGGAGTCGTGCATCGAAAGCCCGGTGATCGCGGCAGCCTCTTCCGTTGAAACAACGCCTCGTCTGCTTTGAATGTAACGGATCAGCACCTTTCTCATATTCTGATCCCAGGTCTTGTTCGGATTCTCTTCTCCGAAAACAAATGCAAACACCGACTGATGCAGTGGACGTCCCCTCTTTTTCGGTTTTTTACCGACACTGCTGTACATCCACAAATAGACGAACATCTGGAAAATTCGGGTGGTTAGATAAAACGCTCCAAAGCCGCCCATGCGCGAGCGTGATCGTGACTCACCGCGCCCGGCCGCTGATGCGGCAATAGAGGCGAAAATCGCGGCAACGAGAAGCGCCACGAACAGAACGAAGTAACCGATCAGCATAACCATGATCCACACCTTGAATAGAACCTTGGCTGCTTTCGCCGCAACTGCCGCCGTCTTTCGGACAAATCGTCGAAGTCGCGGTCCGAACCCCCGATAGGCGCTTCGAAATCCATGTGGGAAATAGTAGAGCAGCTCTCCCGATTCGGTGACCTGGAGCTGCCCCCGGTATTCATCGAGCATACTCGTAAGTGCTTCTTTTACTTCGTTGGCCGGTAAAGCGGTTTCTGAAATCAGGTCCGCGACCGTTGCCGAACGCTTACGCCTTTTTAGTGCAGATACGAGGGTGCGTTCCGTTTTCTTCATCGTCAGCTGATTATCGCTCAAACCCGTTACTCCTTAGTCGATTTCGATTTATGAAACTCGCGAGCTATTGACGAAATAATCGT
>CAYLZA010000615.1:0-2643 GCA_964387575.1 uncultured Spirochaetales bacterium
CCCGCAGCCTATCGCCTCGAAGCATATCCGCCTCTTCCACGGCAAGCTGTGTTACTACGTCGGTTTCTCCCGATACGGTCGCGATAACCGCCGGATTTCCACCGTCGTAGGTGACATGGCGATATTTGACGCCGGTGTATTTGACGATCGCCTCCATCGCGTTGTGTCCCGCGGAGAGCTGACCTGCAGTTGCAACAGCGATTTCGCCGGGTTTTTCCTTAAACGCATCGAGAAGATCCTGAAAGGTCTCGTACGGCGAATCGGCATTTACCGCTACCACCGAGACATTTGCTACGTCGAGAAAGAGCTCCCAATCGTCCCATGTCGTATCGAGCAGACCTAAGACTTTATATCCGCCGAGGTCGGCTGCCGCTCCTGCGGTCCATGTATAGCCGTCGTGCGGAGCATCGAGACAACTCTTCGTCCCTACCGAACCGGACGCACCCGGCTGATTGACGATCACCACTTTTTGACCAAGCGGTTCTTCGATAACGCCGGCGACGATCCTCGTTACCTGATCGGTTGAACCTCCGGCTCCCCAGGGCACGATAATCTCTATCGGCTTTGTCGGCTGCCAGGGAAGATCACTGTCCTCCTGCTGCGGACCCGCAAATAGAGCGACCGAAACCGTTAACAGTACGGCCAAAAGCGCGAGCTTTTTCATACGCCTCTCCTTTAATTAATATTCTACTAAATATCATACGATGTATCGATTAATTCCGCAACAAAAAAGTCGAAATAATGAGATGTTATATGGTGTAATTGAGGGTCAGGAGACCGGATTACCGCAGAGCAGCGGTTCTTTTTCGTCTCGAATACCGGTTATTCGAACATCGAGAAACGTGTTTCTCATTTTACATCCATTCGTGTCGCCGGGGCCGTCGCATCCGGATCGATCGATTGCATCTGCGGGGACGACGATGGGAACGTAGTGCTCGCCGTAGCCGGAAAGCTCGCCGTTCCGGACCCGTTCGACGAGCATCGTTTCGGTTGTGCCGATCATTCCCGATCTATAGGATCGTTTGTTTTCATCGGATATCTCTCTGATAATCCGCCCACGACGACTTTTTTCTTTTTCCGATATCTGATTGTTCATACGCGCGGCGCGGGTACCGGTGCGAATCGAGTACGGAAACGTGTGGATATGGGTAAAACCGATCTCCCGTGCGGTTCGGCAGGTCTGCTCAAAATCTTCCTCGGTTTCTCCGGGAAAACCTACGAGTATATCGGTGGTCAGATTGAAATCGGGGTAGCGGTCGCGGATCGAATCTGTCAGTGCGCGATACTCCGCCGCCGTATACTGCCGTCTCATCGAAAGAAGCACCCGTTCCGAACCGCTCTGAAGACAGAGATGGAGGTGTGGGCAGAACTTTTCGTGCCCGATCAGCTCGATCAGCCCGTCGCCGGTTATTTCGGGCTCGAGCGATGAAAGCCGCAATCGGAAATCTCCCGGAAGCTCGAGAATCGACTCGACGAGACCGGTAAAGGTCGTTCCTTCGTATGAATAACGCCCCATGTTGACACCGGTCAGCACGATCTCTTTCGCGCCCCGGTCGATCATCTCGCGTATCTGATAGCGTATCTTCGGCGCCGGCCGGCTCTCCGCCCGACCGCGTACATAGGGAATGATGCAGAACGTGCAGAAATTGTCGCACCCGTCCTGGATTTTCACCGTGCTCCGCGTATGAAACCCGGAACGGGCATCTCCGAACCCGAATCGGTTTCCGTCGTTCCTGTTCGGGTGTACGATCTCTCCGCGAAAATGCCCGTCTACGAGATCGAAGATCCGGTTTTTGTGCTCGTTATCGACGACGTATGTAACTCGTTCGTTGTGTTCGACCAGCTCCCGGTTGTTTTCCACATAGCACCCGGTTACGACGACGACCGCATTTTCAGCCCCATTCTCGGTCGCTTCCTCGATACTCTCCGAATCAAAAACCGATCTCCCGGCGCGATTTATGGCGTTTCGTGATTTTCGATCGCTTTTGTCGGTAACCGTACAGGTGTTCACGACACAGACATCGGTTTTCTCTCCGAACTCGACGATCTCGTATCCGGCCCGTCTGAAATCGGTTGCCAATGAGTCGGTTTCGTACTGGTTGAGTCGGCATCCTAATGTGTGAAATGAAACCTTGGGCATGGTCTCCTGCGATATATCAACAGCCGTCTATATCGGCGCTATGCTTCGGCGTTCGCACTCAAACGACGACCGGAGCTCGTTCAAGCTCACCTTCGACCGACATATCGGCGGCTTCGGTAATTTTTACGTCGACGAATGATCCGATCAGATCGTCGTTTTCGCCGGCAAAACGAACGATGATTTTTCCTTCGGTTCGCCCCGATAGATATCGTTCGTCACGATCCCTCGATGAAACGAGAACGCGAAGCGTAGAACCGATCAGCGATCGATTATATGCGCGCGACATCGCCTTGAGCTCTCCCGAAAGCTCGTGGAACCGTCGCTTTTTCTCATCCTGCGGAATATCGTCCTCCCACCGATAGCTCCGTGCTCCCGGTCGGGGCGAGTACATAGCGATATACGCCATATTGTACTGAAACTCGCGCATCGCTTTGCGCGTCCGTTCGAATTGATCCTCCGTTTCACCGGTGAATCCCACGATAATATCGGTAAACAGCGTCGCC
>CAYLZA010000616.1:0-842 GCA_964387575.1 uncultured Spirochaetales bacterium
TCGGAGAGCGTGTCATAAGCAATAAAGTTCGAAGGCCAGAGCCGGTAGAGTCGGAAAATCGTCCGATCGATTTCGTCCGCCAGTTCTTTCGGCGTAGCGTGATTGCTTCGTATGGGTGTCCCGAACGCCACATGAATACGCCCTTTATCTCCTTTAAGGCCCGTATACATACTGATGAGATCTTCGCTGCTGCGTTTGGAGTAATGTCCGTGCTTCCATCGTTTGTATAGCTCGCGTGCTTTTAATACGTCACACGGATCAAATTCGTACGATATTGCGACCGGAACGATGTTATATTCGTGAACGAAATCCTCGAACGATACGCCTTCGTCTCTCGCAGCAAGATAAACCATTTTCAAAATCGACGGATTAGTACGATCGTTGCCATCCTTGGCCCGACCCTCCGCCTGGGCAATCCACACGGAATTCCCCTTTCCCATGGTGTACCGAAGATACTTCGACAAATGCCGCGCGGCCTGAGCTCTCTCGCGAATGGCCAGGTTCCGGTATACGATGAACGATTTATTCACCCGAATCAGATCGGCGACGAACTCATTTCGAAGCAGGTTGTCACCAAAAGCTATTTCTGCAATATCCAGATCGCGATATGCCAGGACGTAGTTGAGTAAGGCCGAATCGAGCACGATATCACGGTGCGTGCTCACATAGAGATATGCCCCTCTGCGCGCCAGATGCTCGGTGCCGGAGCTGGTTACCCCTTTGCTGGTTTTTCGCAATACATAATTAATTACTTGACTAACGATGACTTTCCGCTGGAATTCGTCCACCGTGGAAAATTTTCTGAGCTTCTGCCACAGATCAAACCGGATGACCTTTTTAAT
>CAYLZA010000616.1:852-2642 GCA_964387575.1 uncultured Spirochaetales bacterium
GAGGCTGAAGAAACGGCGGACAGTACGGAAACCGCATGCGGCGAATTCCGGAAAGCAACCATGGATTTCGTATAATGCGTTTAAGTACGGTCGGGAGCTCGTCGTCCGTGTAGGGCCGAATGTCGTCGAATTCCTCGAGACCCTTGTCCATTACTATAATGCGGCGTTTTCAGGGATGAGAATTCGAATGCAAACTGAGTTTTTCAAACTCACGTTCAAAGCTCGGTGTCAACGTGCCGGTACCGACACATGCCGCCATCTCCTCCCTTGTCCAGAATCTGCCGTCCTCTATCTCATTCTCATTCAACGCGAAACTACCGTTCCAGACGGTTGAATACGTACACACATGCTCGGTTTCGATCTCGTTGGTGATAACAAAATCGAAAAGGTGATCGAGCTCTATTCCGGTAATACCGAGCTCTTCATACATTTCTCGATACGCAGCCTCCCGGGTGTCCTCTCCGGAAAGAACATGACCGCCGACGGAGCTATCCCATTTTCCCGGTTGCACTTGTTTGTTTTTCTTTCTTTTCTGGAGAAATATTCTTCCCGCGTCGTCGAATACGAGAACGTGTACGGCCCTGTGTCTGAGCGATGGATTTCCGTGAACCGCATTTCTCGGTTTATGGTCGATAACTTTCTCGTTTTCATCGAGTATGTCGAAGAGCTCTTCATTGTCGTTCATCAACTAATTCCAACAAGCGCTTTTACATACTGCGTTCGTTCATACTGCTCGGGGTTTTGGGAGCTTTCCTGGCACAATGTGCCCCGGAACTTCGCGATGGTGTCGTATGAATGCTGATCCATCCACTGTTCTATTTCGCTGCAGATTGTTCCGATGTATTCGATTCCGTTCTGATACAATGTAGTACACAACTGGGTTACTGTTGCGCCCACCAGAAGCTGCTTGATAACCGCTTCGGAGTCATGTATTCCGGTGGTAGCCGCAAAATCAACATCCATTTCACCCGATAGCAGAGATATCCAGCGAAGCGAATGCGTCATCTCCCGTGGATCGCTGAATATTTTCGCCGGAGTCAGCCTGAACCGCTCAATGTCCACATCCGGTTGATAGAACCTGTTAAACAGCACGAATCCGCGAATACCTTCCGCCTCGAACCGGCCGAGCATGTGCGCAAGACCGGAAAAATGCATACCGATTTTAATCGAAACCGGAATCGATACTTTTCGAGTTATTCGCCGACATATTTCTATGTACTGTTTCTCTATTTCGATGCCCGGCGTTTGCACGTTACCGGGAAGGATAAATACATTCAGCTCCAACGCATCGGCTCCAACCGCCTCGAACCTTCGCGCATAATCGATCCAGTTTCCCGGCGTGGTGCAGTTTATACTCGCAATTACCGGTATCGATACCTGTTTTTTCGCTTCTTCCACCCGAGCGAAGTAATCGTCCATATAGTGGTAGTTACCCGACTGCCGAATGAACTCATACGCCGACGAGTACTGGGCGAGATCCACCTCATTTGCGAGTGAATCCGTGTCCGCCTCTATTTGTTCCTCGAAAAGCGATTTACAGACAACTGCGCCGGCTCCGGCTTTCTCACACTCTACGATTTTGTCTACCGAGCTCGTAAGGTCCGAGCTCGCCACCACGATTGGGTTTCTCAATCTCAACCCGAGATACGATGTTGTGAGATCCGCCATGTATTTCCTCTTTGTGCGATAGAGATCCGTGCTCGAAAGAGTAGCTGTTTCTCCTCAGGAGTGTCAACGCGGCGCATCGATCCGTCAAAAGTTCCAAATGTGACGCGCCGATTTGGTCTCTT
>CAYLZA010000617.1:0-2636 GCA_964387575.1 uncultured Spirochaetales bacterium
ATCATGCATATAGTAATTGGAGGAAAAAAATGAAGATTACAAAGGTGTATGCGGTAACGTCTGTAAGGTAAACGTAATGCGTGATGTTCCATACATACGTGTCCGCTTTTGAAAGAGACTGATAACTTGTATCAGACACTCGTGTACTCAAGCGACGTATGCTCACACTATTGTGGTATACCACAGGCTCACGCTTGATGCGCGCTCCGGGCGACGGGTCTTGAGTGACGAAGTTCATGAACTTTGCGTTTGCTGCATTTGAGTCTTTCTAATATCAGCGGGGTTTGATGCGCAGCTTTAACTAAGCGATGTCTCCCTGAGCGCCGTATGAAAACGAAAATACGCTTCCGTTTTCGTGAGGGATATGTAGAAATCGGTAATAGTGATCCTAATAGGCGTCTGCGCCCCGATCTAATAAAGTGCATCAGTGACTTGAATGTCCGGCCGACGTGTGTGAAGAAAGGTATTTATGAGGTTATCTATAAAAAATATACGTAGTATAAATGTAATACTATATATCGTTATGTGCCTTGCTCCCATAAATTATGCTTTTGCGGAGGGATACGTTGATGGCAGTAGTAGCTACGATCGAGCAGAATCCGCTAAATTAAATGACGTTAGTCAAACTGTTCTCTTGGAATTACAGATTACGCCGACTCCTGTTGCCTTTGGTGTAGGCGTAGCCGGATTATATCGGACAAATAAAACGATTGCGTTCGGTGTTGATACGTATGTATACAAGTGGATCGATTCTCATGTGACCGGCTTAATTGTATTAATACGAAATGACATTATGCTTTTTCGGTTTCGTAAGGTGTTGTTGTGGTTCTCGTCTGGGGTAGGGACAATTATTGAAAGACGACCAGGTTCAGGCGGTTTGATGAACGAATATCATTTCGGACTCAATTCCGGTTTTATCGCTCGCATATATTTCAGATCCGGTTGCTACTTTGGGACAAACGTGGGAGGTCTTTATTCGTTCGACGGAGTTGATGAGTTAGGTAATAAAGCCATAGGAGTGGGTTTTGTACCGGCAGTGAAGATTTGCTTTGGAGTCGAATTACCGGTCGATTAATTGGTCCTGGTTCGGCTAATCGATCACCCTCGTATCTCCCGGGTCGCGATGCTCTTCCCGCCATGTGAGCCACTCCTCCTCGGAGGTGTAGGGCAGAAGACCCCGTCGTGAAAGATAAGGAGTACCGCGCGGTGCGAATTGCAGCTCGAACGACTCGATTTCGTCGTCGAATTCGATATCGATACGAATAACAACTTTCATATCGATAATATCTTTCATGAGTAATGCTTTTTCGTGATTGATGAGCTTGTAGTGCCGCGGCATGAGAGCATAGAGACTTCCCCGTTCTCCCCTCGGCCGGGTTACGGTACCCGAAAGTTTCATCTCCTCCTCATCCCACTGCAGCGATTGTATCTCGAAGGCCCCCTGCTGGATATGCATCGCGGTGGACAGGATCCATGGATGCGGACGTACCGGCGCTATTCGATAGAGCTTGCACGAATATGGAGCGACATGAGATACGAAGCTTCCCGTAAACGAACCGCGATACTCGGTGCTCCAGAAATCAAAAACCTGATATGCATCGGCGGCGGGCAGCTGGAGATCCGAAAAATCGATTGTCGCCGTATAGGGGGATTCGTCCATGTTGAATACGGCGAGTAACGTATAGGTATCAGAACCGTTCTCTACCGGAAGCTCGAGCATGCGACAGTAGTCGTCAGGAAAAACATGATCGAAGAGATCCACCGGTTTCGGGACTCGTTGCCCCCGTGGCAGACAGAGCTTGATCATGTGGAGCCGTTCCGGATCGATCCGTCTGAAATCATCTCCGAGCATCATCGGGCTTCCCGCGGAAAGACCGAACAACGTCGTCGCGATTTCTGCGTGCTCCCGAGGTACCAGTTTATCGATCGACAGTAGATTGAGATCGTTCATATATACTCGACGATGAGTAAAATAGCTTGCGGCGGCGTTCTGGACGAAGTAGTAGGTGTTGCCGAAGTGATAGTCGTGCAGCACGTATGTCGCATTTCGCCAGATGTTGTACGGTGGAAACAAGGGTCTGCCTTCGCCGAAATCTCTTCCTACACGGGCGGCGTTGATAAGCCCGACATAGCCGGGTGTCGACGCGACTGCAGTCTGAAGATGCGTGTCCTCTCCTGCTTCGGCGCGTATCGCTTCGATGATATTACGCACCGCCTGCATCGGTGTTTGCTTCGGATCGTACAGACGGGCCGACTCTTTTACCGCGAGAAAATCGAGCATATAGTAGCGGACTCCTTTCTCCCGATAGGAGGCAAAAACCGAACGAATGAAATCGATGCTCTTTGGATGCGTCGGATCGAGATAGTATTTGTGAAGCAGCGGTTCGTCGTCCGGGTTTGAGTGGAGATCGTACTCCCATCGCTCCATCTCACAAATCGGCTCGCCGCCGTCGTCGCATAGAAGATTTTCTTTGTTTTCTTCGAGCACGCCTTCCGCTTTGGCGAAAAACCAGAACGGCGCCACCCAGAGTCCCGGAATGAATCCCAATTCACGTTGCTTATCGAAAAAACTCTCGAGACCGTCCGGAATCTGATCCCGATCGACGTTGAGCCAGTTACCGGGTATACCGTGTTTC
>CAYLZA010000618.1:0-2632 GCA_964387575.1 uncultured Spirochaetales bacterium
TTGACGGAGAATCATCGGGTATTATCCGAAGAACCTCTTCGAAGCGTTTGTTTGCCGTTTCCCAATCTCGTTGCTCGAACAGCTCGAGGCCATCGTGAAAAATCTCCAACGCCTCGAGCGTTTTCGAGTTTGCATGTCCTTTTTCTTCTATTAGTTCGTACAATCTGACCGGTTGCTCTATTCCGACTACCCGGACACGATCGAGCATTCGAAGGATATAGGAGTCGCTGTCTATCTGCTCTCGCGTGTATTCGCTGATCATCGTCCAGGTACCGTAGAATTTGTTTACTCCTTCCAGCCGCGAAGCGAGGTTAACCGAGTTACCCATAATCGTGTAGTCCATCTTCTTGGTGGTGCCCATGTTTCCGACGGCCATAGGACCGGAGTTGATGCCGATTCGAGTAACCAGATGATCCGGAGCAATCTCTTCGGAAATAAACCGTTCGTTGAGCTCCAGCTCGAGACGCTTCATCCTGGTTGCCGATCGGCAGGCCCGTTCGGCGTGATCATCGAGCTCTACCGGGGCACCGAAGAAGCACATGATTGCATCGCCCTCGAACTTGTCTATCGTTCCCTGTTCGTCGAGGATAATATCGCTCATCTCTCCGAGATAGTGATTGAGCAATGTGACGAGCATCCCCGGCGTCATTTTTTCCGATATCGAAGAGAATCCTCTTATATCGGTAAACATCGCGGTAAGCTCACGTTCCTCTCCTCCGAGCTTGAGCTTCTCCGGATCCGAAACGATCTGTCGTATTACGTCGGTCGAAAGATAGTGCGAGAAGGCATCCCGAAGAAAGCTCTTTTCCCGTTCGGTACGAAGGAACTTCAGCACGGTCGCAGTAATGAACGAGAGAAAGATCGTTGCTGCAGGGATGAGAATCACTGTATACGTTCCGGTAACGACGAAGACGATGACCTGCAATGCGATTCCCGCGACCAGGAATCCGGTTCCGGTAAGTACCGCCGTCAGCGGTTTCATCGGTTCTATCACGAAAATCATGACATAGCAGAGAACCGCCGCGAGCAGTATCGAATAGAGCGGTGATACCTGATCGAGAAAATCACGTTGAAGAATAGTATTGACGACCGAGGCGTGGGTACCGACGTTCATGTATTCACCTTCGAACGGATTGACACCGATATCGGTCGTCGATGTACCGACGTGACCGGTTATGCAGAACGATCCGTCGAGTTTTTCGCCTAATACTTCCCGTGTCTCTTTCAGATTCGTAATTGTTTGTCGTGTAGACTCGAACCAATCCGGAAGGTCTTCCTTGATAAGATCATAATCCTCACGGCTCATATATCCCTGCTCGACCAACCCGTCCAGGCTCGTGGAAATATCCGCTTCGGCCGGACCGAAGAGAAAACCATCGATTTCGGTCAGCAGATAATCACGTACATCACGATATTCACCGAGCATCTGCGGATCTTCGTTCGCGAGCATATCCCGTCGCAACGATTCGAGATAATCGTACATATCGAGAAGAGGGGTCGATCCCTGGTACGCGTTCAGATACCCCCAATCCTCGCGGAGCTCCAGGTTTTTAATCAGAAGATTGAACAACTCGTCGTGCCGCATAAGCTGCGCGAACGAGAGATGACGATAGCTCTCTACGTAGGACTTCGACGGCCAGTTGATCAACATCGTGTGATCGGTAGAAAGGGGAATGGCGATTCGAGCCGGCGTATCGGTCCCGGGAAGCATCGCGTCTTCTATAACGATTTTGGAGCCGGAGACCGAGAGCGACGGATTACCGAGCCAGTCGAGCAGCGGTCGGAATGCGAGCTGCGCATAGTATTGGTCTTTGTATTCGTAGAGAAGATCGATACGTCGTCTGACCCCGTCATCGTCGATGATCACGTTCGGGAAACCGGCGCCTGCGCCACGCGAGAGAATCGGCAATATCGTCGGTACGATCCCATCGCGTTCGAGCACGTCCGGTAACGATCCTTCTATGTTCTCGTACGGTATGTGTTCGTGAACGTAGCTTGCAAGCTCGGAGTCGGCTATCGGTTTTTCATCGGGAATTACATTTACCGTGAAAAACGCGTTTTCGAAGATCGATGCGGCCTGTCCGAGATAGAGATCATTGTCGCGGACGATGTTGCTTATTTCGGCTATCAGCTCGCTCTTCCGATCTTCCATATCGCGGACCAGATCGGGGATAAAATCGCCGGCTTCGTTGATCGGTATATTTCCCGCTGCAAGCGCCTCGAACAATCCTCGGGTATTGCTCTTTATCCCGTCGAACTCATTTGAAAACCGCTCCGGTATTACCTCCCGAAGATAGCGGGAGTCGACGCCGCGGGGGCTCGTATCGACATACTCGATGTCAAAAACGATATATTCCGCCCCGAGCTCTCGCATCAGAAGCAATCCGTCTGCGAATACCGCCCGGCTGACCGGCCAGGTCCCCGCCACCTCGATCGAAGCGTCGTCGAAATCGACGAGCAGTATCGATTCATGTTCCTCTACCGCCGGCTTTATCCGAAGAAGCCCGTTGTACATGCTTCCTTCCAGTCGGGTAAAAATCTCGGTCAGACTGAGCGCGCCGATGGCGACGATGAGTATGGCCGGAATGAGAAAATCAATCCGATTTCGTTTTTTCATACTTATCCATATTAG
>CAYLZA010000619.1:0-2632 GCA_964387575.1 uncultured Spirochaetales bacterium
ATCGAGTGGTAGATGTGTAGAGCGGCGCCACGCATTCTCCACTTCCAGAATCGATCGGGCATGGTAATCAGTTGTATGTCGTGATGTGAGTATCTACACAATCCTTCCGCAAAATCGCGGTGTGATCCTCCGAAGAATGGTTCGATAAAAAGAACACGGAGCCCCGGCATATAGAATTCGGTCCTCTTAGCTTTACAAGCATGCCGTCGTCCGGCCACCCGTGAGTAATCGGACGGGGATGTTTGCAGGTAGTTGTTTACGTGCTGTTCCGTAGTGCTGATCCGAATTTTGTGGATTTTGCGCTTTTATGCAACCGTCCGGGCCGGACAGATCGCGCCGTTATCAGACCACCCGTGTGTCGCCCGGCGGTTTTTCATAAAACGCGGAGGCTTGCCCTGCCCGAGGATTTGCGCGACATTAGTCGTATACAATCTAAATCGGGAGGATAGAATGTCGACCGACTACACTTCGCCGGCGGAAGAATACATCAGTTTCGAGCACAACACCGAGTTCTCTTCTGAGATGAAACGTATCCTTGATGAACGCGATCAGAAGGAGCTTGCGGACCGATTTTACAAGCGGCTCGAGTTTGGAACCGGCGGGCTTCGTGGGAAAATCGGAGCAGGTTACAACCGTATGAACCCGCTCGTCGTGAAGCGGGCGACGCTCGGACTGGCGCGCTATTTATCGGCTCATGCTCCCGAGCCACGGAGCGTGGCGATTGCGTATGATTCGCGTCGATATTCGCGCGCGTTTGCGGAATCGGCGGCGGGAGTGCTCGCAGCGAATGGGATTGTTGCATATGTATTCGAGGATATCCGTCCGACTCCCGAGCTCTCCTTTGCCGTGCGCCGCCTCGGCGCACGTGCAGGGATCGTTATCACCGCTTCTCATAATCCCCCCGAATACAACGGCTACAAAGTCTACTGGTCGGACGGCGGACAGATAGTACCGCCTCACGATGACGGGATTATTCGCGAAGTAGAACGGGTAGATGGTGATGTGGAGGCCATGGATATCGATGAGGCGAAAAAGCTCGGTTTGTACCAATCGTTAGGCGGGGAGATGGATAGTGAGTTTATCGAGATGGTCAAGCGGTATTTACATAGAACCGACCTGGTGTCGAGTGCGGGAGATGATTTTTCGGTAGTGTACACACCGTTGCACGGAACCGGGGGAACCCTTCTCGAACCGTTGTTCGAGGATATGGGTATTCCGTTTCACACCGTACCGGAACAGCGCGAGCCTGACGGTGAGTTCCCGACGGTTGCATACCCGAATCCCGAAGAAAGCGCCGCAATGGAAATGGCGGTCCGTCTCGGTGAAACTGAGCATGCCGATCTCGTGATGGGTACCGATCCCGACGCGGACCGACTTGGGATTGCCGTACCGTCGTCGGAAGGGTTTACGCTCGTAACCGGGAATCAGCTCGGAGCGCTGCTCTGCGATTATATATTCGCGGGCCACGAGGAACGGGGGACGATGCCCGATCGTCCGGTGCTGGTGAAAACCATCGTCACCAGCGAGCTTCAACGTCGAATCGCGGACTCATACGGGGCTCGTACCTATGATGTACTTACCGGGTTCAAGTATATCGGAGAAAGGATCAGACAGTTCGAGCAAACAGGTGAGTCGTATGTTTTCGGCGGTGAGGAGAGCTACGGCTATCTCGTAGAGACCGAGGTTCGGGACAAGGACAGTATTTCCGCAGCCGCAGTCACCGCGGAGATGGCGCTTTACTGCAGATCGAAGGGATTGACGGTTCTCGATTATCTCGAAGATCTCTACCGGAGATTCGGATATTTCGAAGAAATACTAGTTTCCCGGAAATTCGAGGGCGAGTCGGGCGCCGAGACGATGAACCGCATCATGGATGAGCTTCGTGAGGATCCTCCTGCACGATTCGGCGGGCTGACGGTTATCGAGATTCGTGACTACGAAAGAGGAACGAGTATGAAGGCCGCCGCGGATACCGCCGGCGCTTCAGGCGCTGCGGCCGACACTTCAGGCGCCGTCACGGGTGCCTCGGGTGGTGAAAACAGCGGGCGTTTTCGCGCCGGCCAATCAGGGGCTATTGATCTGCCTCGATCGAATGTGATCCAGTTTGTCCTGGAAGGTGGAATTTTTACGGCACGGCCGTCCGGCACTGAACCGAAAATCAAGTTTTATGCTTCGTGTTACGGAGAACCCGGGGAAAATCTCCATGCGAGTAAGGCAAAGGTAGCACAACGACTCGAGGCGATCAGGAGAGCCATCAACGAGCTCGCGGAGTAGCGGCTACACTTATTGAAAAGGTTACTCGAAAATACGCAGGGTCGCGTGTCGTGCATCTTCGATCCAGCTTTTTCTGTCACCGGTCTTCGAACGTCGTACATCGTAGTATACCCTGCAATCGGCGTTTTCAATTCCGCAAAACGCAAATACATGGTGAATCCAGAAATCCGACAATGAATGGGGCTCCTCGGTTTTTTGTTCATTCGTCGTACAGAGTGCTATCGCCGATTTGCCCGAGAGCAACGGTTGTCGTTGCTTTTCTCCGAAGTCGGGGCCTTCATATGCATACGCGACTCCTGGCGTTAAAACGCGATCCACCCATCCTTTGAGCAGTGCCGGTGGCTGACTCCACCAATCC
>CAYLZA010000620.1:0-2628 GCA_964387575.1 uncultured Spirochaetales bacterium
TTCGATTACCGGGATCGAATGCTTGCGTGCAATCTTCATGATCGGATCCATATTGGCCGGATATCCGAGATAGTGAACAACCATGATCGCCCTGGTGTTTTCGCTTATCCGATTTTCGAGATCCTCGGGATCGATACAAAGACTCTCTTCCTCGACTTCCGCAAAAACGATCGTAGCGCCGAGTGAAAACGCCTGAAGAGCGGTTGCCCAGTAGGTCAGGCTCGGAGATATGATTTCGTCGCCCACACCGACCTTGCAGCCGAACATCGCGCTTTGCAGGGCCGCAGTGCCCGAGCTGAATCCGAGCGCGTATTTGCGCTTCTGCCATTGTGCGTAATCTGCTTCAAATTGTTTCGTCACATCGGTGCCGGACATCGCTCCTCTGCGGAGCACATCCATTACCGCGTTCTCATCTTCACTTGTAATAATCGGCCACGTAAATAAATCGCCCGGATCCCGATCAACGGTCTTTTTTCCTCCGAGCAGCGATAGTGTAGAGCTCATCGTTCCTCCTCTCCTGCTTTATAACAACATGTGTACGATGTGATTCGATTTTTCGTATGAATCGTTGCAGACAGGATAATACGTTTTGCGAAACTCGGTAACCCTGTCATAATGGTCCGATTCCTGTTGAAAAGCACATATTGTGCAACTCGGAACGGAAAAAACGCCATATACAGCGGTTTCAACTGCGTGCAGGCTCAGCAATCCGGTTTTTCAACAGAATTCGGACCATTAAATACGCAATACCGCCGCACGGATCTTCTCGAGCGGAGTATCGAGATGACGATTGATATAGGCCCCACGCGGATTACAGCAAAAATAGGTGAAACATTCGATGCCTCGCTCGATGTACTCGTCGAGAGCGTGAATAATTTGCTCGAGAAACCGTCGAAACGCCCCATTGGCTGAACAAGTGGGGCCATTCAAATCGCTCGAAACCCGCATCACGACCGAGCCGAACGTATCGTTCCACGTCGCTGAAATCAAACCGGTACCGATCTCCGTCTCTGCGAATATCCACGAGCTGCGACGGACGTCGATTCCCGTCGGTCGGCGCAGTAAACAGCGGAACCGGGACATACCCCACTCGTCTTATCCGTACGTCGATATCGGATTTGTTCGTCGCGTCGATGGTAATATGCGCCGCATTCCGATCGTCCTCGTCCGTCGATGCGGCGTCGGTCTGCGAATCGAGCGGGTACCACGATGATCCGATCGAACGAATGCCGATCTGCGCGGAAACCGTCTCTCCCCGAGCTGCCTCGATATACGCCCGCTCAAACCCGATCATCGAATCGTTGGGAAATATCCTCCGTCTCGAAGGCTCGATCGTGCATGTGACGTTCATTCTGCTCATTGCTGCTTCCACGCCGGCTTTCGCTGTTTACGTTTCGTCATCCTTCGAGAATCGCATCGAGATAGGTAATCGTTGAGCGAATATCGCGAGCCTGTTCGGGTCCTTCGATCTCTCGTTCGATGATAAATGCACCTTCGTATCCAATTTCAGACAGCCGACCGATAAATCGAGGGAAATCCACCTTTCCTTTACCGACGGGAACTTCTCGTCCGAGCTTCATCGGATCCGTCGGGTACAGTCCGTCCTTGGCGTGCACGCTTTTGACATACTCACCGAACATATCGAGCGAATCGACCGGATTTGCCTTCCCGTAGAGTATGAGATTGGCCGGGTCGAGATTGACATAGAGATTCCCCGTGCCGACGACATGTATTAATCGAAGCATAGTCACCGGCGTTTCCTGCCCGGTTTCAAACCAGAACTCGATCCCGAGCTCATCAAAACGTCTCGCAATCTCTCCAACCGCATCTACTACTTCCTGAAAACGAGGATCACCCGGGTTTTCCGGGATAAAACCGAGATGAGTGGCTACACCGGGAAGTCCGGCTTCCGCGGCCACCTCACCGGACTTTTTCAACGCCGCCACCCGTTTCGAGCGGTACGTATCGGGTACGATTCCGAGCGTTTGCGGTCCCCGTTCGAAATCCCACACTTTCGGTCCTGGCCAGCCGGCCCAGAAAGAGGTGATCGTGATGTTTTTTTCCGCCGCAGAGGCTTTGATTCGTCTACCGGTCTCGGCGGTAAACAGTGTTTCGTCCCAGCACACGATCTGACAAGTCTCTAAATCGTATCCTGCGACGGTTTCGAGCACATCCCTGTCCTCGGAATATGGAGCTATCACTCCGATCCGCGTATTCATCGTTATCTCCTTTACTCTGCCGTCCGGTCTTCGATGTCGACTGAGGTATAGTTCGAGAGCTCCTCGTCGATCATATAGTAGTTATTTGAAGCATTCCACAGCGTAAAACCTGAGGCGTCGGTTTCGGAGACACCGGATACCTGCTTTTTCAGATAGTTCGTATACACCGGCTTTTCGAACGAACGTTCACCGCCGATCAAAAACGCCTGGACATAAGGACGGATAACCGCTCGCCCGTCCACCAACTCTACCGCTCTCTCACTTCCCTCCTTGTATATTCCTTTTGCTCTGTCGAGATAAGGAAGCTCGTCTAAAAACGTTCGTGGATAGTGGGAGGGATAAAACATCGGACACACCACGTCGGCGTAGTCGGCGAACATCGTAATACTCTGCCCGATCCAGTTCCCCA
>CAYLZA010000621.1:0-2627 GCA_964387575.1 uncultured Spirochaetales bacterium
AGGATAGAAACACGCTCGGCGAAGCTAAACGGCAATTCGTCTCTTTTATGGGAACCTTCGCCGACTCTCGTGAAGAGGCGCCGGCGGGAGCTGCCGACAGCGACAAAAGAAGCGCGGCGTACGTCGACGATGAGGGGAATGAGCACACGATTTCGGACGGGGCCGTCGTCATCGCGGCGATAACCAGCTGCACGAACACGTCGAATCCGTCGGTCATGATTGCAGCCGGGCTCCTTGCGAAAAACGCGGCGGAGCGAGGGCTCCATGTCCCGGATCACGTAAAAACCAGCCTTGCACCGGGTTCGCGGGTCGTTACCCGTTACCTCGAAAGCGCCGGGCTTACCAGCTATCTCGACGAGCTCGGATTCAATCTCGTCGGCTATGGGTGTACCACGTGTATCGGAAACTCGGGGCCGCTGCCTGAAGCAATATCAAAAGCCGTACGCGAAAACGACATACTCGCGGTTTCGGTTCTATCGGGAAATCGAAATTTCGAAGGACGGATACATCAGGAAGTACGCGCGAACTATCTGGCTTCACCGCCATTGGTCGTAGCTTATGCGCTTGCAGGATATTTCGATAAGGATCTTACTTCACAGCCGCTCGGAGTAGATCGCGAGGGAAAAGAGGTTTATCTCGAGGAGATCTGGCCGACGCAGGATCAGGTCCGGACCATCGTCGAGGAACGGGTCAAACCGGAGCTCTTTACAGAAGAATATGCAAACGTCTATACCGGAAATGAAGCGTGGAACAAGGTAACGAGCTCGGGAGGCGATATATACGGATGGGAGGAAGATTCCACGTATATCAAGCGACCGCCGTTCTTCGAGGGATTGACGACGGATGTTCCTGAATTGAAACCGATTAACGGCGCACGCGTGCTCGCGTTGCTCGGTGATTCCGTAACGACGGACCACATCTCTCCGGCCGGTGTCATCGCAAAGGATAGTCCCGCCGCACGATGGCTTATGGATCACGGTGTCGAGGTATCGGATTTCAACAGCTACGGATCGAGACGGGGAAATCACGAGGTGATGATGCGTGGTACCTTCGCCAACATCAGAATACGGAATCAGCTCGTACCCGGCGTAGAGGGCGGATATACCCGATATCTGCCGACCGATGAGCAGATGTCCGTCTACGACGCGGCGATGAGATATCGCGAAGACTCCACTCCGTTGATCGTGCTTGCCGGAAAGGACTACGGCATGGGGAGCTCCCGGGATTGGGCGGCGAAGGGAGTCTCGTTACTTGGAGTTCGAGCGGTAATCGCGGTCGGGTATGAGCGGATTCATAGAAGCAATTTGATCGGAATGGGAGTGCTTCCGCTCCAATTTGCCGATGGTGAGTCGGCGGAAACACTCGAGTTGACCGGCGAGGAGCAGTTCGATATCGGTAGTGTGAACGAGGTAGGCGGAACAGTCGATGTTACTGCTAAATCGAACGACGGGAAGGAACAACGGTTTACCACGTTTGCCCGAATCGACACCGATCTGGAGATGGAATACTACAAAAACGGGGGAATTCTCCATACGGTTCTCCGGGAGATGGCCGGCGGATAATCCTGTCGTTGCACACGGGCTGAATCGCAGGCCGGAATCGACGGAGGAGCAACATGCTATCGGCGATAGACGATACCGCTTTCGGTAATAATCATATCGACCTTTACGTCGTAATCGCCGACCGGGACTCGATCGACGAGCTGAATGTCGAAACACACGGCAACCGACCGGTACGGTACCTTCTCCGCCCGGCTCATCGACGCGAAGAAATTGTCGTAATATCCCATCCCGTGACCGAGCCGGTGCCCAAGTCTGTCGAAGGCACAACCGGGGGTTATGATGAGCACGGGATGATCGCTCGATACCCGGTCTATTTTCTGAGCCCTTTTACCGGCTCCACCCGGCGTCTGGTCGCTGGACCCGGTCGAAGGTGGATAAATAACCGGACGATCTGCTTTAGGTTCCTCTATTCCATACGGGTGTTTATCGAAAGGACCGTCGGGTGAATCGATGTGATGAAAAAGGATCCGATCATCGTGCATGCGGGGAAGCGCGACCGTCTTGTCTTGTTCGAATGCTGTTCTCAGGATCATCGATGTATCGACCTCGTTATCCATCGACAAAAAAACAAGCACAACAGATGAGGATTTCCATACCGGAAGATTGACTACCGTTGCAGAGATGGATTTGCTTGCGGAAGTGATTATTTTCGGGTTGAGTGAATCCAGTCGAGAGTGAATTTTACGTCGCAGTGATTTTTTTTCTGATCGAAGCGAAGAGGGGGTCATGTAATTACTCCAATGTGGTTTATAGTGTAGTGCAGGAAGACGATCGTCAACAATTATGTTTGGTATGATGTTAAGGCCGTACAGCCCATGTCTGAGATCACGCCCTATAGGTTGGCAACAAGTGATTTCGGGCTCATGTTGACAATCGCGAACCGCCGCGTAGTATTGTTTTGGAGCATGGAGGGAACATGTTAAAAAAGGACGGATCGGGCAAACCTCCCGAAGAAGAGGTACCACTTCATACAATCAGGGAGTTTGAAGAGCTTCCCGAAGAGGATCGGGATGCAATTGTTTCGGCAACAGGAAAAGATATCAATCCGACGAAGGTTATAGTTTC
>CAYLZA010000622.1:0-2620 GCA_964387575.1 uncultured Spirochaetales bacterium
ATCAGATCGATTATCTCCTTACCATAGCTCTGGATTTTCTTCTTCCCGAAACCGTTAATGTTTTTCAGTGCCTCAACGGTTTTCGGTGCGACTCGCACCAGATTGACCGCCTGTTTGTTTGTACACACCACATACACCGGAACGCCTCGTTCCTCGGCGGTAGCCTTGCGCCATTCCTTGATTCGCTTGAGCAACAGCTGCTGTTTCTCATCGAGCATATCATCGGCCGAACTTTCCGTTTCTTCGCCTTCCACCGTTTCGTATTCGACAAATACCGTCCAGAACGGCTCACCCTCGCGCAGGAAAAACGCGGGCCTACTCATCTTTACGCGCTTGTTTATACAGAAACGATTGAGATCTTCATCACGAAAACATTCTGTGGACGGGTCGAATCCGATCGTCACAATTCGAAACGGCACGATTACTTCACTTTCCTCAAATACGGTTGACACAATGATCAGACCAACGCCACGATCCGCCTGCTTCGGATCGCCGGGCTTCGCCTCGGCGCCCGTACGCAGGCGGATCGAATCCACAACGTAACAAGGTAAAAAAGCATAAGGTCATTGAGCGGTCCTCGCGGGGCGGAACCCGCTGCCGTTGTACGTGCCCGACGGGTCGTCGACGTCGCGATCGGCCACGCGACAGCCGAACGCGTAGTTGTTCCAGCTCCCGCCGCGCTTCACCCGGCGCGAGCCCGCCGACGGCCCGGTCGGATCGCTCGACGGTGACGACGAATAGTAACCCGAGTCGTACCAGTCCCAACACCACTCCCAAACGTTCCCGCTCATATCGTAGATCCCCAGCTCGTTCGCCTCCTTCGTCCCGACTTCGTGCGTCTCGGACCCGGCATTATCGTAGTACCACGCCACGTCTCCCACCGTATCGCTCCCCGAGTAGATGTACCCGGCACTCGAGTTACCGCCCCGGGCGGCAAACTCCCACTCCGCCTCGGTCGGCAACCGATAGCCTGACGCGTCCAGGTCACACGATACGCTGTTGCCGGACCCGCTGTATGCGGGCGTCAATCCTTCGGATTCACTCAGCCAGTTACAGAACTCCACCGCGCCGTACCATGAAACCTCGATCGCCGGGGTCGCGTCGGTTGATGCATATGAGCTCCCTCCGAACACGAACTGCCCGCCCGAATAATCGACGGCGCAATCTGAATCGTCCATATCGATCAACTCGTATCCGTTGTAGGAACCGTCGGAGGAAACGCCCCGATCGTTCAGGAACTCGATGAACTGCGCGTGGGTTACTTCGTAGGTACTTATGTAGAAGTCACGGGTCAGGGTGACCGAATGCACCGGAGATTCGTCGCTGTCACCGGAAGCCGAGCCCATGTCGAAGGTGCCTGCGTCGACGTAAATCATCTCGTCGACCGGATCAGGATTGTCACCTTCCCGAATAACAATTTCCTGTTCATCCGACCACAATGAACGTAATCCCGATGAGCGAACGTACTTCGCTCGATAGTAGTAAGTGGTTCCCTGAACCACACTGCTGTCCGTAAAATCTCCATCGGATGATGTCGAAAGGTCGTTATACGCCGAGCCTTGCTCTGAACGCTGCAATACATATTCTTGAACGTCCGTATCGTCTGTATTGAAAGAGATGTCTACAAAGGTTGACGTCGCGTTGGTTGATACCATTGTTGGTGCGGCCAATGGATAGAATATAACCGGTTCAGGATCAATTACTGGAATCGTTAATTGAGCTTGCGTATATGGAAGATCAAATACCGACGCTTCAACTCCGATTACTCCGCCGAGTTCTTCCGACAATTCACAGTATACGGGTTCGTTTGATAGTGCGAATTCCGGATTATCGGTTTTTAGGGCCGCTTTAAACGAAGCGTTCAAATCGAAAATAAACCCGAGAGAGTCGAGCAAAGCTAAGGAAATCTCAATACCAGGTCCGGTTGCCAAGCTGATCTCGCCCTCGGCGCTTGGCTTCCTGGACATTACCGGGTTGAACCCAAATCCATCCTCCGCGTCTCTGTTCGTTAGTTGAAGTCTACCCTCGACTGTTGCTCCTTCAAAGTGCACATGATCGGTGCTTTCCACCAATGCGCTGTATTTGACCCCGGCAGCCAATTCAACAAAAAGATAGGGATCTATTCCGAGAGTAAATGGCGTTGGCCCTATTGGTACAGTAATGGGAATTGTTAGTTTTCCGGAGATTGATTCTTCAAATGACACCGATGCATCGAGTGAAACGTCGACATCACAATCTACTTCAAACGCACCATAAGATGCGTTGTGGTCATAGTAAAACTCAAAATATAGATTATAAACGTCTATAGTCACAACAAGGCTGCTATCGGTGTTTAAGCCAATCGTCGCCGACGGTACTATGTTTTCATTCCCGTCAGTTGTAGGCTTGAATGATACCGCCTCATCGGCGGGCGGATCTGGATCAAGAAGTGCCGCTACGTCGAACGACAGGGGTGGCGGGTCAATAGGATCAGGGAACATTTCCCTATCGTCTGAATATATCTCAAACGGGCTTTCAATTGTCAAATAGCGATCAGCTGATACTCTTGCAAGAGTAACAACCAAAGCGGCTCCCGGAAAAATTCCAACTACAGTAACTAGGAGCCAGTTCCCTGCTATTT
>CAYLZA010000623.1:0-2611 GCA_964387575.1 uncultured Spirochaetales bacterium
CGTTAATGCTCACAGCAATCGTTATCGGCGTGAGTCTCACCGCGCTCGCGCTCGGATTATCGTATCGGTTGTACGAAAAATACGGAACACTCGATATCCGGGAAATCGAGCGAAGAGCGAAGGGCGATGAATAGCGGTGTAATTCTCATAGTAATTATACCTCTGACCGGTGCCGCACTCTGTCTCATTGAGAAGGGTATTCCTCGGTTACGTCTTTCGGTGCCCGCTGCGAGTATGGCGTGCCTCTCGACTCTCGTACTACTTTTCGTGCTCCTCCCGGAGATACGGAACAACGGTGTTGTCGTTTATTCGATAGGGGGTTTCAAGCCGCCTGTCGGTATAGAGCTCAGGCTCGACGGGATCGGTTGGCTCGGTGCCGTGGTCTCTTCGCTGGTCGCAATATCGGCGGTGATTTTCTCGGTGGCGCAGCGGATCCGGGACGCTTACTTCTATACGCTTTTTCTCGTCATGTATTCCGGCATGATCGGTGTTGCGGTTACCGACGATATTTTCACCTTGTTCGTTATGATAGAGCTCGTTGGAATAGCGGCATACGCGCTTATAACGTACAGCGGTAAACCCGAAGCAGTGCTCGCATCGTTCAAATATCTGGTATTGAGCTCGGTTGCAATAGCTATTTATCTGTTCGGTGTATACGCGGTGTATCGGCATACAGGGCTAATGTCGATTTCTCGTCTCGCCGAGTCTCGTGCAACCGAGCTGATGGGAAGCAGGACGTCGGCGCTGGTGTTTGCAGCATTCGTCACCGGAATCGCCACCAGGGCTGCGATGGTTCCGTTTCACGCATGGCTTCCCGACGCACACGCTAATGCACCCCACGGCGTCTCGGCGATGTTATCAGGTGCGATGGTCAAGGTTTCATTTATCGCGTTGTGGCGCATTACCGGGTTGTTCGGAAACAGCACTCATAATGAGATCCTTATATGGATCGGCGCTCTCAGTGCAATCGGCGGTGCGGTTCAGGCGCTTGCGCAAAAGGATGCAAAACGGCTTCTCGCCTGGCACACGATTTCACAAATGGGGTATATTATTGCTGCTTTCGCCGCAGCAACAGCGTTTTCGCGTATGGCCGCCGGATATTATGTCCTCTCCCACGGACTTTTCAAGGCACTGCTTTTTCTCGCAGTGGGAGCGACGCTGGTCTACGGCGGAAGGCGTGACGTCTATGCAGCGGGCGGTTTCGCCCGGGTTTCGCCGGTTTTGTTTGCGGTGTTTCTGATCGGAGCATTTTCGATTGCGGGGGTCCCCCCGTTCAACGGATTCGTCGCCAAGAAACTGGTGATGCAGTCGGTCGACGGGCCGACTCGAAGCGTAGCTCGTTTTCTCCTGCAGGCGACAGCGGTCGGAACCACCGCATCGCTCATAAAGCTCTCCGGCATATTCTGGCGCCGGGAAGCGCCCGCCGGAGGCGTCGGCTCAGGCGGTGGCTCCGGCTCGGACGCAGCGAGCGGATCCGGCGACGAATCGAAGGGCGCGTCGGCGCGAGGAACATCGGGCGCGTCGGCGCGTCGGCCAACCGGCGGTCCGATCTCAACGCCTCAGGCCCGATCCCGGATACCGTTTTCGATTGTTGTAGCGCCGGGTATTCTAGGCCTGCTCTGCCTTGCAACCGGGCTTTTCCCCGGTCACTTACAGCAGCTGCTTATTCAGCTGATCCCTACCGGGAACATCGCCGGTTCGTTCGTCGCAGCGTCGACGCTCGGAGCGGCAACACCTTCGGCCCTGTCGCCGTACCCGGTGTACCGGGGCTGGAGCATCGTAGAAAGCTTTATAACGCTTCTGCTCGGCGTCGTGCTGTACTTGGCGGTCACCCACCGATATGGGAAGATGGTTCTCACGAGGATCCGCCGGATGAGCGCATCGCTCGATACGGCAACGGCCCTTCTCGTTGCGGGATTTCTGGCGCTCGGCGCGTATGGATTGCTCGCCGCATAGTGGATGTCGCTCGCGTATTGATTGCCGGCGGCGTAGCGAATATGCCGAGCACGAATCGCCGGCCGGGAAACGGATGCGCCTTGCGACGATGGCGTCTCCCCCTCAGCGACCGGAACAGGACATGGCATATTATTTGTTTGCGAGCTTTGTCAGCTCCTCACGTAGCAACTGCTGAAAGTGCGCCTCATCACGGGCCTTCTCCTTGAGCTTCCACTGCTGAATGTTGACCTGGTGCTTGATGATCTCGATCGACCGATTCAGTGTATCGACCACCATTTGATTGAGCGTCGAATCTTCTTCGCGAACGAGTAGGGCGTCGAAGACGATGTCGGCAATTTCGTCGAGCAATTTCCTGTTATTCTCAGAGGCGATGTCCTGAAGTATCTCCGTGGTTACTTTCGAAACCGTATCGGTAACTGCCCGCGTCGTTGCCTGCTTTATCGCCGGCCCGGCCAAAGGAATACGCCCGAGACGTGTAATCTCTTCGTTTTCGCTCAGCGCCGTATCGAGGCGATCGCGAAGATACCTATCGAGCTCCTCCCGGTATCGCTCGTAATTGCGCGAAGCCACCGTTTCAACCCGGTGAGACATCCACTCCACGAGCTCCGCTTTGCGGGGACGTATTACCTGTGAAACGATTTTGTCGATTACCGGA
>CAYLZA010000624.1:0-2596 GCA_964387575.1 uncultured Spirochaetales bacterium
GTAACCGCAGGGACGAGAAAGCGCTGATGCGCATTTATGATTCCCATCAGAACCGCGCTTATACTGATGAGAAGCAGATAATTGATAAACCATCTGAATAATTGGGTCGACTCGGAGATCATGTGCGGATCGGTGAATTCGCTCAGAACGTGTGTTATCAACGGTCGTGCAAAAACAATACTGAGCAGACAGAGCGGAACCAGGATCAATACCTGAAAGCTCAATAGCTTCCGCACCAGCGATCGGGCGGAAGCCCTTTCGGGATCGTGATAGAGTGCCTTCGAAAGCTCGGGGATGAACGCCGACGAGAGCGCACCTTCGGCAAGGAGCTTTCGAAGATTGTTGGGGATCGAAAACGTGAGGTTTATGATGTCGGCTTTCCCGGCGGCGCCGAACACACCGGTGATGACCGCTATACGGGCAAATCCGAGGATCCGAGACAGAAATGTACATATCATGACGAGGAGGCTCGATCGTGTGCTCTTCGAGAGACTCGTCCCTTCAATGCCGGTATTACCCGCGTCCGCATCTGCACGACGGGTTTCGTCCGATTCTCGCTCCCCGGTCATCGGTCGATATACCTCCGTTCCACCGGGGATCCATCGCCGGTCGGTTTGCCGGGCGAATCCGAAACGCCGGCGTATCGCTCCATGAAATCGCGTTTGAACGTCGAAAACGAGCCCTCCGCGATGTGCCTACGAATATCGCGCATGAGGTCGAGCAGAAACCTGAGGTTGTGCTCGGTTGCCAGCATCAGCCCGAGGATTTCCCCCGTTTTAAAAAGGTGTCTGAGGTACGCCTTTGTATATCTGGTACAGGCACCGCAGCGACACGATTCGTCTATCGGTGAGAAATCGCGGGCATGTCGCTCCTTTTTGATATTGACCGGGCCGTCTTTCGTAAACACCTGACCGTTTCTCGCGGTCCGGGTCGGAAACACGCAGTCGAACAGATCGATCCCGTTGTCGACTGCTTCGAGGATATAATCGGGCGTTCCGATCCCCATGAGGTATCTGGGTTTGTCGGTTGGAAGAAGTACTTGCGTAAAGGCGAGAAAATGCGCAAACGTTTCGAATGATTCGCCCACCGAGAGTCCACCGATAGCTATGCCCGGCGTATCGAACGATACTATCTGTTCGGCGCTTAGCGTTCGCAGATCTTCGTAAAAATTACCCTGAACGATGCCGAATAGAGAGCCCGGCCACAGGGCACCGATTTCATTTTTCTTTTTGATACTTCTATCGAGCCAGTCGGTGGTTATCCTGACCGCGTGCTCCGCCTCAGACCGTTCGGCGTCGGACCCGGTGCACACATCGAGCGGCATAGCAATATCGCTTCCGAAGATCCGCTGTGCTTCGATCACCGATTCGGGCGAGAAGAAATGCGGGGAACCGTCGATATGTGATCTGAACTCGACTCCCGCGTCGGTGATCTTTCGAAGCTGTGAAAGCGAGAATACCTGATAACCTCCCGAATCGGTCAGGATATTTCGATCCCAATCGATAAAGGAGTGAAGCCCTCCCGCCTCGGAGATTACATCGAGCCCCGGTCGTAAATAGAGATGGTATGTGTTACTCAGAATCAGATCGACGTCCATCCCCTCGAGTGTCGTATTAGCCACCGCTTTTACCGTTCCGTTCGTCCCGACCGGTACGAATACCGGAGTTCGAACGCTTCGGTGTGGAAGATGAAGGTATCCCGTACGCGCGTCGGATCTCCCGTCGCGTTTATCAATGTCGAATATGTGCATAGATTTCAGGTTCGTGCTCTCCTGAACAGCCAGAGCGCAGCCATCAGAAAAATGAATATGGAAACCCACGCTCCCATCAACGGGGTAAAGAATCCGAATTTCGCGAGAATACTGCTGACCATTTGCGCCACATAGTAGAGCACCGATATCACGAGACTCAAGAGCAGACTCATCAGAAGAATATTCTTCTTGAAACGTCCGCCTATCGCACTCGAGATGAGCGCAACGATGAACGGAGTCATCGCAAACGAATACCGTCTGTACAGATCGGTAAGCTGCTGTCTATAGGGAAGACCGGCTTTTTCGAGACTTTCGATCCATTCGCGCGCTTCCTCGATTCTCATTTCATCGACGTTGTGAATGATTCGCTGAAATGTTGACGGGGGCTCGGCGACATCGGGATCGGTAATACGGTCCTTATAGGCCTCCGTAAATACGCCCGAATCGTTCCACGTATAGATACGGGCTCGCTGCATTTCCCATTTATCTTCACGCCAAATAGCCTGCTCGGCGTCGATACGTTGAACGATTCTTCCCCGCTCATCCCGTTTGATGAGGATCAGGCTGCGGAGGGCTCGTACGCTGTCGTTGTAATAATCGGCATGATACACGAGCCGATTTCCCGAATCGAGAACCGTAACATTGGTATTGTTCAGCGTCTTCCGCTGTCGCAGCAAATCTTCCGATAAATTCTGTTTTTGCCGAAACGTCTCTATAACTACCTGCTCTTCGAAATAAAACCCCCCGACACTCAGCAATGCACCGATAAGAAGAAACGGAATTACCAGACGATAGAGCGAGATCCCCGCACCAAAAACCGAGATGAGCTCGTTATTTGCATAGAGT
>CAYLZA010000625.1:0-2586 GCA_964387575.1 uncultured Spirochaetales bacterium
TCACCGGAATACTTCCCTCGATTGCCGGCTGAATCGTCGAAGGATGAACCACGCGGGCACCGAAGAATGCAAGCTCCGCAGCTTCATCGTAGCTGATTTTCCCAACTGTCTGCGCATTTTCCACAATTCGAGGATCGGAGGTCATAATCCCGTTCACATCGGTCCATATCTGTACCTCTTCCGCATCGAGGGCGGCACCAATTATCGTCGCCGAATAGTCCGACCCTCCGCGCCCGAGTGTGGTGGTCGCGCCCGATTTGGTGGAACCGATAAATCCTTGTGTTACAACGAGTGTATCCGGCGATGGATGAACCGACTCTCGGATCGCTTTATTCGTAGAGTCGAAATCGGGAGTCGCCGACTCGAAAACCTCCTCAGTGACGATAAAACTTCGGGCGTCGAGCCAAATAGTCGAAATTCCTCTCTGTTGGGCGCGCGCCGCGATGAGCGTGGTGGAAAGACGTTCACCGAATGATACAACTGCAGCAAGGGTTCGCGTAGAGCATTCGCGGAGTAGTGATAACCCCTTGATAAGCGAAGTAAGCTCTGAAAAAAGTTTTTCGGTATCTAATGTGGTCTGTTCCTTGATCGTCGATTTCAGCAGCGCATCGATCACATCCTGGTGACGGCGTTTCATCGCGTCGATTTTTCCCTGTGCGGTTTCGATATCACCGGTGCTTGCCGTTTCCGCGAGCAGGTATAAACCATCGGTTACGCCGGCCATCGCCGATGCCACCAGAACCGGAGCCCGTCGCAGCTGCGATTCGGCTATCGTGATTACTTTGTCTATTTGTTCGGCCGCTTCAACAGAAGTGCCGCCGAATTTCAAAACGATCATATCCGTAATTTACCGTTGATCCTGTCGAGATGTAACTGCTAACATATCGCGATTTGCCTGTCAACGTGAGGATCGTGCCGGTAGTACCCGAGTGCCAATTGGATTGTAAAACGCTATGAAAGCCGAGGACCGTATAACTCCCGAAATCCGAAGCAAGCTTCGTGAAGTAGTCCGAGATTCATCCGGAAACGAGGTTTTCGCGGTTGGTGTGCTCGACGAAGATGGACTGATAACGTCTATAGCCGTCGCAGCGCGCGGACACGATACGGCGGTACCGGTCGTGGCCGAATATGCCGAGAAAGGTGATGTTCTGATTCATAATCATCCGTCGGGCAGACTCACTCCAAGCGACGCGGATCTCAGCGTCGCCGCTCGATTCGGAAACAACGGGATCGGTTTCTATATCGTCGACAACGAGCTCGAAGAGATTTATGTCGTTACCGAGGCGGCGACGACCGGTCGTCGTGAGGAAATCGATACCGATGAGCTCGAGCTGTTCTTACTTCCGGAGGGCCGGCTTTCGAAGTCTCTTGCGACATATGAGCCACGGGATGAGCAAATACGGATGATGCACGCGGTTGCACGGGGATTCAATAACAGTGATATCGTGGTAGTCGAAGCGGGTACGGGCGTAGGAAAGTCGCTTGCGTATCTGCTTCCGGCTTTTTATTGGGCATATCACAACAATGAACGAATCGTAATATCGACGGCAACGATAAATCTTCAACAGCAGCTTCTCGAAAAAGACATTCCCATGGTTCAGCGTGCGACGGGGCTTTCGATAAAGTCGGCTCTGGTAAAAGGACGGGGAAATTATGTATGTCCGAGACGTCTTGGCGATGCCCTTGAGGAAGACGCCTTGTTTCGTGAGCCGGATGACGAGCTTTCGGCTATCGCCGATTGGACAAAGACGACGAAAACCGGAAGCCGAAGTGATCTGCCGTTTTTCCCGACCGAAGAGACCTGGTCCCGTATCCGTTCGGAACCGGATGGTTGCCACGGGATGCGCTGCGCGGCCCGGGGAGACTGCTTCGTCATCAAAGCAAGGCGTGAAGCGGCTTCGGCACAGATACTCATAACCAACCATCATTTGCTTTTTTCGGATCTTGCCATTCGGCGTTCCGGGATCGGAAATGAAGGAACGGTTGTGCTTCCTCCGTTCAAACATATCGTTTTCGATGAGGCGCATAATATAGAGCGCAATGCCACATCGTTTTTCTCGGTCGGTTTCAATTACTACGCTGTTTATCACACCGTACAAAACCTCTATCGGGAAAAACGCGGACGCGTTCTCGGCGCGTTGTCTCGCATCAGAAGGCTCGATATTCCCGGCCTCGAAGAAATTGCCTCAAAGATACCGGAAGAAGCGGTCGGTGTTCTCGAACAGAGTGAAAAAGTGACAAAAGACGCCGATTCGCTTCTGACGCAAAGGACGTTGCGCATAACCCCCGCAAACCAGGAAACGGTTATGCAGGCGCTGCGGGAGCCGATTACCGAGCTCCGTGTCCTGCTCACGAAGCTGCTCGATTCTCTCCAGCGGGCACTTCACGTCATACCCGATGAGTACGACGAGGACGATGGTGTTATCGATACCGGGATCTGCATGCAGCGATTTGCAGAAAATGCGACGATGCTCGATCGATTGCTTCATTTCGATGAGCATCCGGACCGGGTGTTCTGGCTGGACAAGCAGCGACCGAGACGGGGATTCCCCTCCGTTACGTTTCACGACACCCCGCTGGATATCC
>CAYLZA010000626.1:0-2579 GCA_964387575.1 uncultured Spirochaetales bacterium
TCCGACCGTTCGTAGGGAGTCATCGTTTCGCGGATGATCAGATCGTTTATTCGTTCCTGCGGCTCTTTTTCCCGGGATTTTGCACCGAGGAGCTCTTCGAGCTCCCATTCTATCATCTCCACGTCGTCAAACGATCGACGGTTGTACGTGGCGAGGTACTTGTAGATTTGCCTGGCTGCGCGAATGACCCGTTCGTAGTTGTCGATTTCCTTGTTTTCGGGAACGAGACGTGGATCTTCCCAGCGCCCCAACGTCCTGTCGGGGTTTTTCAATGCCTGCGCGTGACCAATCGACGGGACTACCGACGAGGAATCGAGTATATTCCAATCTTCACGGAATCCGCTGAAGTTCTGATGTGCCCAGGAGTCCGCATATGTGTGAAGTGCGATTCCAATGCGAAAGAGGTTTCGCGTTTTGAGAGCGTCTATCAACAATTCCTTGACCCGGTCCGAGCCGGGCGTGGTATTGAGCGAATTTGTCTTTCCATCCGATCTACGCGTACCTGAGTAATCGGGATTACCCGGGAAGAAATGGAACGGTACATACGCTTCGCGGGCAAATGAATCGTCCCAGAATCCATAGTTCTGCGTCGGCTTGAGCTCTACGATATCGTTACCGGTGTCGATTTTGAAGGAAATAATGTTGTGATCGACAAACTGCGATGAATACGCCAGTAGATGTGCCTCGTCGTCTTCGAAACCTGCCCGCAGCGCGATGAAGTACACGATGTAATAGTGAAATTCGAGCGTCACAAACAATAATCTATCCACAATGCACGATGTTCGGCAACGGGCGTGCTTGAAATGCAACAGCTAACCGCGTACGTTACGGACGTGGAAATATACGAGCTACCCGAATCGATCGAGCTTTTCGTAATGGATATCGATAATACGCTCTATCGAAACGATGAATACTACCGTGGACAAATCGAGTTGCTTTTAGAGAGATATGCAAGACACGCGGGATTGGAGCCCGACCAGGCACGTCGGAAGCTCGAAGAGGCACGAAAGGAGCTGTCCGCGAAAAACGGTGGAAAGAAAACATCGATGGGTAACACAATGGTGAGCCTCGGTGTTTCACTCGAAGAAAACGCCCGGTGGCGTTCCGAGATGTTCGAGCCTGAACGTTATCTGAATCGCGACAACCGTCTCCGAGAGGCTCTGCGGCAGATGGGAAGAGGGGCGACAATGATAGCGGTTACGAACAACTCCAGGAGCATCGGAATCCGAACGCTCGATTGCCTCGGGGTAGGGGAGCTTTTTGAAGAAACCATCGGT
Source organism: uncultured Spirochaetales bacterium (assembly GCA_964387575.1). Taxonomy (GTDB): domain Bacteria; phylum Spirochaetota; class Spirochaetia; order ARS1246; family ARS1246; genus CAYLZA01. Next base: position 1,278 of record CAYLZA010000626.1, read on the forward strand.
CTCGATACGACGGTTACGTCGAAACCGTCACCGGTCCCGTTTCAACGGGCACTCGAGCATACCGGCATTGCTGCAGATCATGCGGTTAGTGTTGGAGACCGGTACGATGTGGATATCGCCACCGCCCTGCAGCTCGGGATGGGAGGGATCGTTGTTGATTCGATGGATGATGTATATCGATTGCCCGACGTGCTCGGTTACACTTCGAAATCGTAGAAGTGCCATTGTTTGGCGAGACCGGCGAATCCGTATGATTTTACTTTGTTCATATTATCTTCCCAGTTGTCGCCGTAGTGCATGAGAATCATCTTTTTCTTGATATCCGCAGGTAACTGATTGATCTCATCAATTCCCGCGTGGACGCCGCCGGAAAAAAACTGACAGTCGTGGAAAATTACTTCAAAATCGAACATAGAAGAAAACGAATGAATAAGCTCCGGGTCGTATCGTGTGTCGCTGGTAAACATGACCTTGTTGTCGATGATGAGACCGCAGCTCCAGAACGAGCTCTGCCAGCTTTCCGGTTGTTCCGGAATATGCATCGTCCTGAATAGTTTGAGATTGATGGAGCCGACGTCGGCTTCGTGGGTTTCCCGCGGGTATGCGCTGAGCCATTTCGGTCTGATGATCTCCCACATATCGCCGAATGTGAGGATATTCCCTCCATGTTCCTCGTTGTACGCGGATCCTCCTCGAAGCGACATATCCCAGAGCAGGTTTTGATACGTCGGATTGATAACTATCGCAGGCTTTTTACGGGTGACGTAGCGGCCGATAAGCATTACCTCTTCGAGACCGCCGATGTGATCTGCGTGCGAATGGGTGATCAGCCATGTTCGAATGTCGCTTACCGAGACTCCGAGCTCATACAACGCCTGCGGCGCTTTTGTCCCGCAATCGATCATGACGTGGTCGTCGCCTTTGATAATAATGATATTTGTCTGATAGTGTCGTTTCGAGAATGCGCTTCCTACTCCGACGAAAAATATGCTCAAATCGCCGTCGTTCGCAAGGGGAATCGGCGTTGTCTCCGGCGCACGAACATTCATTGACTAAACCTCTCATATTAAGTGTACTGCAAAACGTACAAAAAACAATCACATCGATCACGCGACTTGTGCGAACGAGCACAATTACCTCAACGTGCCTTTATCGAATGCTCTGTTGGAGTTTATCGGCGGGCTAACTATAAAACTTCAAATATATGACGTGTTTCGTGAAGATATTGATTGCCTGGTTCGAGAATCGATGAAGGAAATGATTCGATATTCACCGCGTTGTTATATCCGCCGGTTTCGAGGC
>CAYLZA010000627.1:0-2578 GCA_964387575.1 uncultured Spirochaetales bacterium
CAAAACGGGCGATCATGTCCTCGACGGGAACCCGGTAGGTTACCCGACCTCCAAAGGCGATGATGTTTGCATGGTTGTGTGCCGCAGCCATTTCGGCGGTAAATAGATCGTGAATCAGTGCGCATCGAATTCCACACACCTTGTTCGCCGCAATTGACGCGCCGATACCGGTTCCGCAAAGGACGATGCCGTAATCGTATTCTCCTTCGAGATACTCCGTACAGACGGCTTCGCTGACGTCGGGATAGTCTGCTGATTCGGAGGAAAAAACACCGAGATCGTTGACCGTATAACCACGTTTCCGCATATGCTGGATAATACGGTTTTTGAGCTCATATCCGCCGTGATCAGCTCCGATCACGATTCGATATCGTAGATCCTTCATGGGTACAATGTACAAGAATCGTCGATAAAACTCTACATCCGGAGGGGAGTGGTGGGGCGACTTCACGGACAATAGGAAGGACGGAACGGGCTACCGACCTGGAGAGCATGAGTAAATAAGCGGCGCAGGATTCCGATATTTATATAAAGGAGACGAAAATGCGGTGTCGATTCTTTCTGATATGTGTCGCCATCATGGCGGCGCCCGCGACAGGAGAGGAGCTGACCATCGATCCGGGCGATCTCGTTATGGAACAGGAGGCGGACGGCGGGTATCATCTCTGGATACGAAAAAACGAGAACATCGAAAGCGTTTTATTAACGGAATCAACTGCGGATCCCGATCGAAGTGAGGCGGTCTATGCGTTGAGAAATCCCGAATATCATCCGGTAAACGGCGATGAAAAACGGATGCTTAACGGGGAATTTCTCGACAACGAGAAGAGGCTCTATTCGCTGATCGATTCAACACCCGAATCGCATTCACGTCTGAGTACGGCATTCCATATCTATATTCCCTATGTAGTCGTCTACGGGTACGAGTGGTCGAGAACCGGTGAGATACATATAGTGGACGGCTCGTATCTGAACGTTCGGGCATTTTCGAAGCCCTATGCCGATTACTCCGGTGAATTCACAGACAATCCCTTCGTTGTTCGGGTGGTGCAAAAACCGCTCGAAGGCCCTCCCGAAGACAATTATATGACGGATACTCTCGACAATTACCGTGAAATTGCCGAGGAAGCCGGTGGAAAAGCGATACTTTCGAGCGGCGAGGGAGATATTCTCGATAAGATGGAAGAGGTTATCTCCGGTATCGAGGGGGACTCGCTTGATTTCGTGCTGGCACTTGATACGACCGAAAGCATGAAAAACGACTTTCCTCATCTCAGAACATCGCTTGTGCCGATGCTCGAAGCGATAACCGGTCGTTTTTCTTCATTCAGGTTCGGTATTGTCGTGTACAAGGATTACTTCGAGCAGTACGTGGCCCGCGCATTTCCATTCGAGCCCGATTTGTCGGCTGCGCAGAGGCTTCTCGATACAACCACCGTTTTCGGTGGCCGTGACATTCCCGAAGCGGTTCATGAAGCGCTGTATGAAGGATTACACAAATTCCCCTGGGAGGCGGAGAACAAATTGATCGTTCTGATCGGCGACGCACCTCCTCATCCTCGGCCGCGCGGGCGTGTTACGAAGGAAATGGTGTACTCGGATGCAAGGAAACTGGGGGTGCAGATTCACACAATCATTCTGCCGCAGTAGATGTCACGCTATAGTTGATACCGCATTTCGGGGGGCGGTGCGGCATCGGAATCAGGCCCGGACATCGCTTTCGCGGGGATGTGGTCGAGTCAGGACGTGGATTCCTGCTCCGCCGCCGCTTTTTCTTCGATCTTTTCGAGGACTTTTCGAGAAAGAATCAGCGGCCACTGCGGGAGTATTTTGGCCTGATCGCCTTCATATCGGGCAATGAGCTCGTTGAACATCCGTTTGGCTTCATCATACTCACCCATTTTGTAGTGGAGAAACGCGATCTCGTATTCGGCTTCAACAACACGCTGAACATCATCCGGGAATCGTTGGAGAAATGCCTGGTAGTAGCGAAGTGCGGTTTCGTAGTCGTTACGTTCGACTACCGCTTCCTGAGCCCGCTGGAACAGCTCTTTGGGCTCCAAGTTTTCCGGAATAGTATCCGGCACACTGCTACACATAGCAAGTAGAAGGATAGAAAGCAGGAAGGTATATCGATATTTCATGTAGTCGGCGAAGATCACAAATCCGAGCTATAGGCTTCGTCCTTGATAGGTAGGCTCTTCTTGAGCTCCCTGATGAACTCGCGGGCATCTCCCATAGGCTCATACGCGTCGCATTCATCAATACTGCGTCGTGCGACGGTGAAATATTTGTAAATCTTCTCCCCCCCGAGTTTTTTTCGCCACTTTCCGGCCGCGCATCGTACTCGTAGATAGTAGTGGTCCCCATCTTCCGAGGGTGATCGAACCAGCTTGCAATTTCTGCAATTGGCGCAATAGATTTTTTCCTTTTTATTCGTTGCCGTTTGTTGAGGAGAGCCTTGGCTATACGCCATCGGATCCTCCTTGATCAACTGGGTTCATACTAACATAATCGACTTTTTACGGTCAACATTTAGGCCCGTTTGAGCCGGTATACGCGCTTTTCATATCACAGC
>CAYLZA010000628.1:0-2575 GCA_964387575.1 uncultured Spirochaetales bacterium
GGAAAACGAAATCTATCTGGTTATGCGAGTTTATTTCGAGAAACCTCGTACCGCGCTCGGGTGGCGCGGGATGATTATCGATCCTCATCTCGACGGATCGTACGATATTGATCACGGATTACGGCTTGCACGGGAGCTTCTCGTGCAGATCGTTGAAACGATCGGTGTGCCCGCGGGGTCTGAGTTGCTCGATCCGATCGTGCCACAGTATATCGACGACCTCATTTCCTGGGCCGCGATTGGAGCGCGCACTACTGAGAGTCAGATTCATCGGGAAATGGCGAGCGGATTGTCGATGCCGGTGGGATTCAAAAACGGAACAGACGGGAGTTACGATGTGGCTATCAATGCGCTCAAATCCTCGCGAGCGCCTCATAGTTTTCTCGGAACGAATCAGAAAGGGGAAACGTGTATTCTCAAGACAGCGGGAAATCCACATGCTCACATCATCAGCCGTGGAGGAACAGATCGTCCGAACTACTCGGTGGAGGATCTTTCGACTGCAGAGAAATTGCTCGGGGATGCCGATGTCGACCCTGCTATTTTAGTTGATTGCAGTCACGGCAATTCGGGCAAACGTCATTCAAGACAGGAAGCGGTGCTAAACGACATTGTTAATCGTAAAAAGTCCGGATCAAAATCAATAATTGGATTTATGATTGAGAGCAATTTGTTTGCGGGAAACCAGAAGATCCCGAATGACCTCAACGATTTGCGTTACGGTGTTTCAATTACCGATGAATGCGTTGATTGGGAAACCACCGAGCGTATGATCCAGGGGGTTTCCGAAGAACTAAGGAGGTAGGAGAATGGTGCGAGCTGCAGTTTTGCTTGCAGATGGATTTGAAGAAGTAGAAGCAATAACATCAATTGATTTTTTGAGGCGAGCGGACGTTCAGGTAACTATTGTGGGTGTTACCGGCGCTTCGGTGACCGGTGGCCACGGTATCGTTATTGAAACGGATACGACGATAGATTCATACAACGACATGCCCGAAGCGATAGTAATCCCGGGCGGTGCCGGAGGCGCTGAAAATATATCGGCGTCCGGACAATCTATCGATTTGATCCGGAAAGTTGCCGGTTCGGGTGGCCTCGTTGCTTCGATCTGTGCTTCTCCGGGTGTCGTGCTAGCGCAAAACGGCTTACTGGACGGGAAAACGGCTACGTGCTACCCGGGATTCGAGAAGTACTTCTCAAACACTCGATTCTCTTCGGATCGAGTTGTCGTTGACGGCAAGCTGATTACGAGTCGAGGCCCCGGAACGGCTGCGGAGTTTGCGGAAGCTGTCATCAGTTATCTTCTCGGAGAGGAAGCGGCAAAAACCATACACGACGCTACGCTGCAACCGTGAGTGCGGATAGAGCGAAGCGTCGAGTAATCATACAGTATCAGAGATTTCTCGATCCGGCTCTGATTTCAGCGAGCTCCGGTCGGTTTTTTATCTCCTCTTCAAACTTTTTGTCACGATCCTTATGATGATACTCAGGATCCTGAAAACTGTATGAGAAGTTTGTGTGTACGTCGTAGTCTCCGTTCATAATAGCATATGTGTCTTCGGTCATCACGAGCTCTTCGTCCGTCGGAATGACAAATGTGCGCGTAGCGGATTCGTCGGAGGTAATCTCGGTCTCGGCGTTCCTCGTCATCGAGAGCCGGTTTTTGTTTTCGTCTACGTCGATTCCGATTGATCCGAGTCCCGACAACGCATTCCATCGAATTACCGGTTGCATTTCGCCTACACCGGCGGTAAACACAAGTGCATCGACGCGTCCCAAAACAGCTGTATAAGATCCTATATATTTTCTGAGGCGATAGGATTCCATGTCCATAGCCAGTCGGGCTCGTTTGTTTCCTTCTTCCGCCGCTTTTACGATGTCTCTGCGATCAACAAAGTCGCCGGTAATGCCGAGAAGGCCGCTTTTTTTATTCATTATTGTATCGATTTCGTCGACGCTCCAGCCGGTTTGACGCATCATATAGAAGGTGATTGCAGGATCACAATCGCCGCTTCTCGTGCCCATCACCAGTCCTTCGAGTGGAGTAAGCCCCATCGATGTGTCAACCGAGACTCCATTTCTGACGGCACATATGCTCGAGCCGTTTCCGATGTGGCAGATGATAGCGTTGGTTTCGAAGGGATCCTTTCCCAACAAGACTGAAACACGCTTTGCGCAGTAGAGAAACGATGTTCCGTGAAAGCCGTATCGACGGACGCTGTTTTCGGTGTACCACTCGTAGGGAAGTGCGTACATGAATGCAGTATCGGGCATCGTCTGATGCCATGCCGTATCCATGATCGCACAATGAGGGACATCCGGGAGTACCTTCCGCGCTGCTTCGATACCCATCAGATTCGCGGGTACGTGGAGAGGTGCGAGGTGTGCAACGTTCTTGAATGCCGACACGACCTCGTCGTTGATCAGAACAGACTTCTTGAACGTATCTCCGCCATGTACAACTCGGTGTCCGACCGCTTTGACTTCATTGATCGAGTCCACCGCACCGTGTTTCGAATCTTCGAGGGTTTTTATGATAAGCGAGATTGCCTCTATGTGGTCGGGACAATCATGC
>CAYLZA010000629.1:0-2568 GCA_964387575.1 uncultured Spirochaetales bacterium
TATTCGGCTGCAGCCCACAGGGCGGAGTTGATTGCATCGACACCGGATCTTCCCTCGCGTACGAGGAGCGAGCGAACCGCCTCCACCCGTCCGAGCCCGGCAGCTTCGATGATGGTGACCGGCGCACCCTCGTCGGCCAGAAAATTAGCGAGCTCCCGGTGTCCTCCGGACAAAGCACTTGCCGTTGCGCTCTTGCCGAGGTGCGGGTCCGCACCGCCGTCGAGAAGCAATCGTACGATTTCCGTGTGACCTCCTCGCGCGGCGGTAGAGAGTGCGGTCCGCTCGTTGCGTGTATCCGTCACGTTGACCTCAGCACCTTCCTCGAGAAGCACATCAACTGCGTCGGTCTCACCGGACTCGGACGCGTATATCAACGCGGTGACGCCGTTCGAATACCGCGCATCCGGGTCTGCGGCACGTTCGAGTGCCGCGGTCATACCACCGACATCGCCGTTTCGAGCCGCTTCTAACAGATCGCGATTGTACTCTTCTCGCTGTCGCTCGAGAAGCTCCGCAATCGACGATCCTTCCTGGGCAAGCTCGATAGCGGATTTCGTCGGAGCCGCCCCATGTTCGAGCAACAATTTCACTATTTCCGGGCGGTTCTGTTCGATTGCGATCTCCAATGCGGTCTTCCCGTTCTCATGGACGACGTCGGCACGTGCTCCGTTCCGTAACAACCGTGACACGATGTACCTATCCCCGTGCTCGATTGTGGTTATGAAGACACTGTCGGGAAACGATATGTCCGGATCCGCAGCTCGAAGGAGCGGCGTGAGCACCTGCATGTCGGACACCTCTTCCGTGGTGTCCGCGACAACGGGCGTAACAACCGCGCCGTTATTCAGGAGAAGGTTCAGCAACTCCGTATCACCCCGGGAGGTGGCGGCGGCCAGGGCCGACACGCCCTCGTCGGTCTCCGCATTGACGTCGGCACCGCGTTTGATAAGTATCTCCGCGATTTCAGTGAAAGCGTGATCGGCGGCGAGCATGAGAGGGGTTTTTCCGTCGTCGGCTGCCGCGTTTACGTCCGCTCCTTCTTCCAGGAACGACTCGACCCTTTCCAGCCCCCCTTCGCCGACGGCGCCGGGAAGCTCAGCCGTCGGGTCCGAACCACACGAGGCCAAGAACGCAGCGGTTACGACGACCGCCACGAGAATCCGTTGGTTTTTCACTTTCTACTCCCCAAATGGTAGTCCGGCCCCTTCGCTTTCGGTCGGGGCCGGCTCGCAAAAAACAGCTCTACACTACTACGCCGAAGATTATGGAAAACCGGTGTTCCGCCGCTGCGCTTCACACAAAACGATTCAATGCGGATATTTACGCAGCGATATGTTGGCCCCTAACGGTTTTCCATAATCTTCGGCCTACTATACAAAGTTTACCTCCGGGGTCGGGCATTGTCAAAACGTGTTTGTCCCGTGATTTAGTCACCGGACGCTTGAAATTTTTCTATCTCCCTGTATATTGTGCAGTAACGCCAGAATAGCTCAGTGGCAGAGCAACGCACTCGTAATGCGTAGGTCATGGGTTCAAGTCCCATTTCTGGCTAAAACCGGGTTTGTCGTTTTTCGGCAAACCCGGTTTTTTATGCGCCGGGGGGGACTTGAACGCGAACGAGCGGCGCGAATGAATAATGAGCGCACGCGCGCACCGATGCGCGCGTAGCGAGTGAACCAGGCCCGTAGCGAGCCGGCAGGATGCCGGCGACGCGGAGGGAAGTCCCGTTTCTTGACAATGTTGCCGTCCGGCGATAACTCTTAGGCATCTATGGATGTATTCAACGCAATAATACCCAAGTATCCCGAGCTATCCGACAAGGTAGCCGTAATAACAGGCTCAGGGCACGGCATCGGCAAGGCCATTGCCTACAGGTTTGCCCGCGAGAAAGCCAACGTCATCATAACCGGACGAAATCGAACAAAAGTTGATGAAACTGTGGCGGAGCTTGCATCATACGGAGCAACCGGGCGCGGTGTATGCGCCGATTTGTCCCAGCCGGACGAAGTCGAGGAGCTCTACCAGTTTGTCGATTCAGAATTTGGAAGAATCGATATACTCGTCAACAACGCAGCGGATCTCAGCAGAAAACGGTTTTTCGACATCCACCGGGATTATTTTGATTACGAGTTCGCCGTAAACGTAAGCGGCGCGTTTCATTGTTCGAGGCTTGCAGCCGAAAGGATGAGGCAATACGCAAAAGGCTCGATCATTCACATAAGCTCGGTCGGTGGGATACGCGCCCACTGGCCTCCTCTTCCTTACGACGCGACGAAGGGAGCACTCGATGCAATGACACGTGGAATGGCAATCGAGCTTGCCGATACGGGAATACGGGTAAACGGAGTTGCCCCCGGCGCCACCTATAATAAAAGCGTCGGTTTACCCGACGAACAGCTGGAACCGGAGTGGCGCGACCGAATACCCTCGCGCAGAAAAGCCGGAGGGCTTGAAATCGCGGCGGTAGTGGCATTTCTCGCCTCCGATGAAGCGAGTTATATTATGGGACAAGTGATCTACGTCGACGGCGGATTGATGGCCCAACTCGCCCCGCCCGGCATCAACATC
>CAYLZA010000630.1:0-2561 GCA_964387575.1 uncultured Spirochaetales bacterium
CCGGCGAAGTGTACCGGGATGATCGCCTTCGTCGCCGGGGTGATTGCTTTTTCTATTGCATCGGGATCGATATTGAGCGAATCGAGCCCGACATCCGCGAATACCGGTGATGCACCGGTGTGCATCACCGATGTTGCGGTTGCGACGAATGTGTACGGCGGGATAATCACCTCGTCCTCAGCGCCGATCCCCAATCCCACGAGAGCGGCTTCGAGCGCGGTGGTGCCGCTGGTGGCGCTTATTCCGTATTGCGCGTCCTGAAACGCTGCAAACTCCTCCTCGAACCGGCGTACCGTTTCTCCATACCACCATTTCCCCGACTCGAATACCTTATTCAGTCTCGATCGCTCTTCGTCGTCGAATACCGGCCAAGAGGGCCAGGGGGCTGTTCTGACCGGATCCCCCCCGTTGATCGCCAGTTTCTTCATTGTTTGTGTGCTCCTTCCTTAGTGATCCGATTCCTGTGGATTTTTTCTGCGAGCGTCGCACCCGTTTCCCAGCGCCGATCGACGCCTTCTGCGGCGTCAGCTCTGCAACCGGTTCCCACTTCCGAGCTGTGAATGTTCGAACTACGACCGCAATGCAAATATGTGGCTGTATCACGGTAAATTCGGTCGTCTTCTGAGCCCTCTCGAGAGTGGTCCCGACGCACGCTATTGTCATTATGTCGTATAAATTTGACCCCGTTAAGATCGGGCGAGGCCAAAATATGTGATTGATTGAGCACTCGATTGAAATCGAGCAATAGCCTGGATACTTGTGATAGTTCGGTCGCTTCGAGTAGGGACATCGGCGAGAGCTTGCACAATTACCCGACCCGAATCATCTACTGCGATTTCCAGGTTGGTATCGGCCCGCTTGAATGTGAGAAAACCGATCTGAAGCGCGCTTTTCTGTGATCTCTCGTAGAGCTGTATCTTGATTCTAAAACGATTCGAAGATGATGAGAAGCTCGTCGTTTGATGTGCCGAGGGCGATGCTCGCCTTATCGCCGAAACTGAATGCGGAGAGATTTGTGGTCAGTTTTCCGTCGAGGTAGAGTGTGTAATCGATTTCGGAGCCGTCTTCGGTACGTTCGATTGATACCAGGGCGGAAAAATCCTGGTTGGGAAGCAGAAACTCAACGTCTCCATCCTCGTTGAAGTCACCGGCTATTGCGGTGTCGAGGTTTCTCGATCCCGATTTATGCGTCGAGTAACCCGATACGCTGTGCACGAGCTTCAGTCGATCCTCTACGCGTCGATAATACTGCAGAATCCCCCCGATGTGGGGTGTCCTCACCGCGATGATCTCGGTTTCTCCCGACGGACCGGTCGGTGCCGCCGCCAACAGATGCATCCATCGATATCCTGATCCGATCGGATCGCTCTGCGCGAGCATTTCTCCGTTTTCCCGGTATGCACTGAGCCTTGCCCCGTCGTTCGGCGAGCTGACCGTGGTTACAATTTCCCGAACCCCATCCTGATCGATATCCGTCCATATCGGAGCGAGCGTCTCGAAGACTTCCGTGGATGATACCTCGATCGATGTCGTAACATTCGGTGACGTCCCGATCGAGACAATATGTGCGGCGCTCGGTTCGATGCTGTCGCCGAGAACGCCGTGCGCGTATCGAGTGCTCGGTGCTCCGAGTAGAAGAAGCCGCCCACGGTCGTCGTACAGGATACGCCCGTCCGGAAGGAAATCATTTTCGAGTTGCACGGTTCCGTTCGTCGACGAAATGACCAATGTCCCGTCCGGACGTAGTGCCGCCACCCGATTATCGGCGGGAAGATTCACCGGATAGGTTAAAAAGTTGTCGAGATAACTCCGAGAGGGAAAATACCGAATTCTTCGATCCGTTGATGGTGTAGATACGTCGAGCGATAGAGGTGTACCCCCGGGCATTTTCCCCCCGAGTTGCGCAACCGAAACCCGTCCGATATCGGTAACCGTTACACGCTCGATCGAGCCGTTATCGAGCATGACGTACCATACCGCTCTCTCTTCGTCTCCGGCACCGACGACCCAGGTCGGAGTCGAGGACAACGGCACGAGAAATCTGAGCGAATACTGAACATCAATTCGACCGTCGATGTACCTGTTGCCGTCGGCCGCCGGGACTCGCTCGGATTGCGCAACGCAATTAATGGAAATGACTATCAAAAATATCAATAAAAGTAGATTTAGATATGATTTCCGATATTTCACCAGCAAAATCCTCTATTATGATAGCGTATACCGATATAGGATATCACAAAAAAAGCGGCCGAGTTACCGGCCGCTTGGACACTTGATGTTAATAGTTTATGTGCACGTTATTCAGCTGCTTCTTCCTCTTCGGAGGGGAAGAACACGTTGTAGAACTTGTCTCCGACAGTAGCCATTTCTGCGAGTACTGCTGCTTCGTTATACAAGGTTGTCTTTTCCTGGATGTATACCTTGTCGATCAATCGCTCTTCCAGATTGTAGATCGCGCCCATGGTGCGAATCTTCAATACCTTTCCGAGAAACCCGCCGTATGAGTAGATGCTCGCTACGACCATGTACTTCGGTTTGAAATCGAGCTCGAGCTTTTCGGC
>CAYLZA010000631.1:0-2559 GCA_964387575.1 uncultured Spirochaetales bacterium
GGGTGTCTTCAATACCTTCGACGGCGATATCGATATCGGACCAGCTTCTAAATCGGTTTCTGTCGAGCAATGAGCCCCATTGGTAGATTCTTATTGGTTGGTAATTGCGCTCTATGAACGAAATAATACGTTTTGCATCCGCTCTCATCGCGTCGAATCGCGGGTCGAGGGCTTTCTCCTCCTGTCTCCGCTTGTTAACGAGAAACCGTGCAGCCTGCTTCGGCGTTACCGACATAGCTACGATGCTATGCCTTCGAGATACGGTCGTCAATAGACACGGCACGCTCCGACCGAATCCGCGCTCTATCACAAATCGCAACGGCCGTCAGAATATCATCGCACCTTGTACAGCTATCTTTTTTTAGCTACCATTTTATACGAGTACGTTGTTTTGTGGCGGTACGTATGATACGCAGGCGGGATCAGGAGCATATACTGTCTCACATTGATGTCGGGCGAAAGCTGGACTACGCGGAGGATGAATCGGTACGCCTGCTCGAGTTGAATCCCACATTCGGATACCGGCGCTTTATTGAATCCTTTATGAGGAAGCGCAGGATTGACGCACAAAGAACTATTAAAAAAACTCGTTAGCGTTGGGCTGGAGCCCGTCTTGATAGGCGGGACGTCACTACGAATATACAACAGCCCGCGGGTTACCCATGATATCGATCTGGCGATACGAGCTTCGGATATCGACAACATGGTGCGCGTTATGTACGCCGATTTATACTTCCTGGTAAAAGCCGTGAGCGATGAAAGTTGCTTTATTGCCCTTACATCTGAAACGGCTCTTGCCTGGATTGAGAAGGAAAAGGTCGGGTCAGTCAGCTTCGTGCAGACGGAGGTCCAGCCCGAAGAGCCCGATGTCGATCACAGCCGGATCATCATTAGTAGCCAGGTGGACTTTCTGTTTGAGCTGCCGATCCCTTATCCACGACTCAAGCAGCGGGCGCGACGAATACGGTTGGATGACTTGACGTTTCTCGTCGCCGCCCCGGCCGACTTATTACGTCTGAAGGAAGCCCGGCCCGATAAGGACGCAACGGATCTTGAAGACATCCGTTTTCTCAAACATCTGCTGGAAAGTGGGGATTGAATTCTTCATTCTGACTCACCACTTGGTGTTCCGGTTTCGGTCGATGAAAGAGTATTGCAATTCGACGACTCTCTGAGAGTCTTTATGCCCAGTGTTTCTCTACAATCCGCTCTGCAGCTCGCGAAGGAACTCCCGCCAGGGAAGAATCTCGATACCGTTAGCCCGAACTCATCGAGCGTCTCGATAGGCGCGGCGTACACCGGCTCGATAACGGAACGCCGGTCACGGAGTTAGTATAGTAAGCTCCGGGAAGTATCGGCGCAAATAGCCGCGATCGATCGCCGCCAGGCGGTGTGCCTGCGTTATCGCATGTGCCGCGATCATGAAGTCCGGGATTAGATGAGCCCTCGGCCCACCGTCGCGACGATATCCGGCGAATGTCTTGCCCACGTGCCAGGCCGACCGCAAACACGATCGGGCATGCCAAAATTCTTCCCTCCACCCGTCGTGCTTGAAGAATTGTCGATTTCTCATCGAACTCGATCGTGTCTCCCGGCTTCAAATTGAGACGATCACGAATAGGTTTGGGAATCGTTCTCTGCCGTTATGCATATATGCTGGAGCAACTCGAAGGTCTTACCGGCCCTACCCTCCGCATGTACACGCAACGATATTGTATACTCGAGGTGCAACCGCCCGACTCAGCGGTCTCGTTGGTGCTGCAGGGTCTCACATTCCGCGCGCACTTGCCTCAACCGCGCATAACCGGATAAAAAGAATTGTGGAGGTACGGCATGGCGGATTCCATACTGGTTACATATGCGACTGATCTGAACAAGCTCCCGCTCGCGGTTTTTGGTCTCGGTCCGTTCAATGACGTGGAGAAAGAGTGGAACGATGTACGGGCACAGCTCGACAAAGCGCTCGCGAAAGAGCCGTCCGTCAAACCGGTAGCCGTCGAGGTCTTCGGCGGTGTTTTCAATCCGTCGAGCTTGCGGTTTCCGTACAATTTGATACCGGCACTCAAGAAAATGCCTCCGAGCGATATCCGGGACTGGGCGGCGATTCGCGGCTGGGCGAGTGCGCTCGTAACGAAGCTCAAATCAGAATCGTAGCGAGAAGTGAGAGGAAGTTTTATGACGATATCTAATCGATCAAAGCAGGCAACGTATATCGTATCGGTCGTCGTCACAGCATTGTTTATTATCGTCGTCCCGGCGATATCGGCCGAACCCGGTTACGACATCGAGAAGCTCGACACGGCTCGAGATGTTTCGTATCTATCGGACGTCGAAAAAGACGTAATACTCGAGCTCAACAAGGTACGATCCAATCCACGTCTCTACGCCCAAACGTATCTCGTTCCGAGACGAAAATACTACAACGGAAGATACTATGAACGACCGGGGGCGATTCGGATTTTGACCCGCGAAGGGATTCGTGCCCTCGAAGAGTGTATTTTGGTGCTCAACCGGGCAGGCTCGGTGGGGCTCCTCGGTACGCGCCGGGGGCTTTCGAAA
>CAYLZA010000632.1:0-2553 GCA_964387575.1 uncultured Spirochaetales bacterium
GCACAAATCCACTATGGGATCGAATCGGGCAATTCGCGGCGATTCGCACCGATGATTCGTTTGAGCAAATAGCTGATCCGATCGTCGAGTATTGCGCGCTTACTCCTGATTATGTGCCGCATCCCGACGCGTGTCTCGTCACCGGTATAACGCCACAGATCGTCAACGAAAAAGGGCATAAGGAAGCCGATTTCGCCTCGATAGTACACCGTGAGATGATTGTGCCGAATACGTGCACCGTCGGGTACAATTCGATTCGTTTCGATGACCAATTCGTCCGTGCGCTCTTTTATCGAAACTTCTACGATCCATATGAGCGCGAATACGCGAACGGTAACAGCCGTTGGGACATTATCGATCTCTTACGTATGTGTCACGATCTGCGCCCGGACGGGATCGAGTGGGAGTATGACGAGTCAGGGAAACCCACATTCCGACTCGAAGCGCTCGCGGCAAAAAACGAGATCGAACAGGAACGGGCACACGACGCGCTGAGCGATGTACGTGCTACGATCAATCTTGCCCGCCGTGTCTATGACGCTCAACCGCGGTTGTTCAAATATTACTTCTCGCTCAGGGAAAAGGAGCGGATCAGACGGATCGTAAATCTCCAGAACGCCACGCCGATCGTTCATACTTCGCGTATTTATACGAGCGAGCAAGGCTGCACGACGGTTGTGCTCCCTTTGAGCGTTCATCCGGACCAACCGAATAATATTATCTGTTACGATCTGCGACATGATCCTTCCTCCTGGCTCGGCGCCTCAACCGAAGAGCTACGAAAAAGAGTTTTTTCGACCGAATCCGAGCTCGAGCCGGGTGAGCGTGTTCATTTTTCGAGCATTCATCTCAACCGATGTCCGGCCGTTTCCCCGCTCGACGTTCTCTCGAAAAAGCAGGCGGAAAAACTCGGAATTAGTCTCGCCGCCTGTCATAAGCACAGCAAAATGTTGCGTAAGAGCAACGATCTTATCCAGAAGGTGCGGGCGGTATTCGCAGACGATGGACGTTCGCCGCGCCGTGAATCGTATCACGATCCTGAGCTGCAACTCTATTCAGGAGGGTTTTTCGGGGATGAAGACCGGGAAACCCTCAGGCGCATCAGGAACACCGAGCCCGGCAATCTCGTGCAGGACCCGCCCGAGCTTTTTGATTCGAGAGGACCGGAGCTGTTGAGAAGGTATATTGCACGAAACTACTTCGAGTATCTCGATCAAACCGAAAAACAACGATGGAAGAGTTTTTGTGCTTCCCGGATCCTTGCACCTGAGGTCGAAGGAGCGATCGACTTCGGTACATTCCGTCGAGATCTCAAAAACAGATTATTACGAAGCGACACACCCGCCGCCGACAAATCGATACTCAAAGAGCTAATCGAATACGCCGATCAGCTCGAAGCACAGGTGCTCAAATAGATGATTATTGATGTGCATACACATGCGTTCCCGGACGAGCTTGCGGCACGGGCCGTTCCGTTTCTCGAGGATGAGGGAAACATACGCGCTCATCTCGACGGGACGATATCATCACTGCTCGGATCGATGGATGAATGCGGTATCGATATTTCGGTCGTCGCATCGATCGCAACAAAAGCCGAGCAGTTTGATTCAATTCTGAGCTGGTCGAAATCGATCGCTTCATCGCGGATCGTACCGTTTCCGTCGGTTCATCCCGCCGACCCGAAAGCGCTCGCTCGAATTTCGGCAATACGACACGCCGGCTTCAAAGGGATAAAGCTTCATCCGTACTATCAGGAGTTCTCACTCGACGAAGAGAGGATTCAGCCCATCCTCGAACGAATAGAGCAGGAAGGCCTCGTCCTGCTCCTTCATTCGGGTTTCGATCTCGCTTTCGAACGTTACCGTCTTGCCGATCCCAAGAGAATTCGCGACATGCTTCGCCGCTATCCCGCTCTCAATCTCATTGCATCTCATTTAGGCGCTTGGGAGGATTGGGATGAAGTAGAAAAATATATCCTCGGAGAATACATATACATAGATACCTCCTACTCATTCGAGTTCATCGGTCGGGATCGAGCCCGGCGTTTTCTGCTTTCACATCCGGCGGAGTGTATCCTGTTCGGCACGGACTCGCCGTGGGGGAATCAACGGACCGAAATCGAAGAGATCAATCGATTCGACCTTCCCGCGGGATTGAAAGAGATGATACTCGGGGAAAACGCCTCACGGCTGCTCGGGAATTGACGTGGTTACTGAAAAAGCCGGCCGGTTTACCCACCCAACGTTCAGCCGGCGCATCGGGCGCTCGCAATCAAAAGACTCATAAGGAACTGCGATTTTCAGCCAAGTAAATTGCCTTGTGCTCGCACGTATGTGCCTCCGTACTCAGCGTGATCGACAATCCGCTCCTCTTTTATTCTGACAACCGCAAGAGTCGCGTCGGTTTGGATGTCGGCTTCTGAAAGCGAAACGCCGCCCCCACCCCGCGGATCACAAGCCACTATCCAGTCGGTAAAGCCGACGGCCGTGTGAACCTCAATCGCCACGCCGTCTACCGCAGTGGCGCTCGCCGCTTCGGCCGACATTTTATTCG
>CAYLZA010000633.1:0-1295 GCA_964387575.1 uncultured Spirochaetales bacterium
AAGCCTTCACCGTGGACGAAATAATCTACCGGCAGATCGAAGAAATGGGCGAGCTTGACCACCATGTCGAGCGTCAGTGCCAAGATTCCTTTTTCATAGCAGGAAAGGTTGTTGTGAGAGATACCGACGGTGTCGGAGAGCTCACGCAGCGAAAGTCCTGCCTCTTTGCGCAGATACATCAACGTATCCGCGAACTTCGTCATTGACGGCATGGTAGCGAATCCTTCTCCAACGGGCTATCATAAAGCGAACTTAAATATAGTACGATAATGTATTATATAAGGTGTTGCGCAAAAGGTACAGCGACAACCGCGTCGTGAATTCTTTGTCCGATACATTGCTAACTTTCGGTTAGAATTTCGACGTTATCATTTCCGATTGGGAAGAGAATATGTTATATACGCGCCGGGTTGATAAATTTCAAAACCACAGTAGAAAATATATTGGGAATTTGTTTTGAAATTCGGCGAAATGGCCACGGAACGTCGAAAGCTCTGACTGTGAGAACGTGAAGAAAGGAAAAAGATTATGTTTTTTCAACCTCTCTTACAACTGCCGCAGATACCTGCTGACAATGCATAACCTTCAAGATAGAATAATTTTTGATTCGGGGTCCGCTGCAAAACGAGGAAATGCGGGATTGGCGGTATATAACACATCGGTCCAGCAGTTGCCTTCTCGGCGCAATCGACTGACGGCGGTGGTGTTTTTCGCAAAGCAAGGCCCGGTTCGAGTATGATACGTTTACCCGCAGAGGCGCCTCCGAGGGCACTGCTGACCTCTTACGTTGTATCGCGAAGCTTGACAGGTGCGTTTCTATTAGTAGAGTTGAGAAACTATGCCTAATGTACATTCCCGATCCATTTTTCACTTCACTTCGCGCGAAGGGCTGTTTGGAATACTGACTGAAAATTTTAGGGCAAGCTTTTCTCGTGAGAGACTGGATGTGCCTGGCGCCCCGACTTGGGAATATCGAGTTCCTGCGGTGTGCTTTTGCGATATACCTCTTCATCTAATTTCGGACCATATTACGGAGTATGGCAAGTATGGAATTGGTCTCTCACGAGAGTGGGCTACTAGAAGTAAGTTGAATCCTGTATTCTATTATCAGAAAGAATCAACTTTGTTTGAGGAGTTCGTGGCTTCCTTGAATCAGCAGCACGACGATATCGAAGGCTTAGCAGAACAAAGATTTACCATTGAGTCAACTTTACAGACATACCTGAAGTCCCGATATGTTTTCCAATTCTTTAAACCGTGGTTCGGATACGACTATAAGACGAACAGGGAGAAGT
>CAYLZA010000633.1:1305-2552 GCA_964387575.1 uncultured Spirochaetales bacterium
AAAGGAAGGAAACGTCGAGTCAATTGTCAATGATGATGAAAGCTTTGAATCGCGTAAAGACGAGTACTTTAGCCGTCTTGAGAACCCGGTCCTGGTTTTCGAGCCGAGAGACGTTAGGTACCTAATAGTAGAATCCGAATCCGAAAGGTTCGATCTGGTCCACACAGTTAGGCAGGTTAAAAGGCGTTTCTCTTCGGAAGACGTGGACAAGCTTGTATCACGGATAATTACGGCGGAGCAACTTGCAAGTGACCTATAGTGAGTGTCAGTAAGAATCGCGCTTCGCAACATAAGGAGGCTCCAGCAGACGCCTTCTCAACGTATTTGGTCGACAATCAGTAACTCAAAACGCGCGGTGATGACCAAAACACGGTGGTTATAGGTGACATGCTTGCACGTCTGCGAGGGCGCCGCTGAGCTAGTATGTTATCTTCCCAATGAAGTGCATGATCGTAACGAATCAACGAACGATTTCTCGCGTATCGAATGAAAGGAGTTGTTTTGTCGCTTGTCGTTGCTTGGGTTGGTGTTGATACCCACGGAGCGTCGTCCGCATACATCGCGAGCGATAGCCGGGTTTCGTGGAACAGTGAAACGCATTATGACGGCTGTAGGAAAGTATTCGCTTCAAGGGAATATCCAGAAATAGTCGGATACTGCGGTGATGTTTTGTTCCCGTCGCTACTGTTAGGCTCGCTCATGGAATGCGTTGATCAGGGCCTTGTATTCGGCGACGGGGACGCGGCACTCGTTCGATACAAGAAGTTCAAAAAAAGGCTTTTCAGTGAGTTTCACAAGTACCCGAAATCTCAGCAAGTTCTGAGTGATTCACTTGAGATCATTTATGCGAACAAGGAAATCACCAAAAACAATTATCCAAATTTCTACTGTCATCATATTAGGTGGACAAGATCAATAGGATTTCGAGCCACCTCAATCCAAATCCCATCGAAGTCAGGTCTCCTGAAAGTCATGGGATCCGGCACGGCCGACTACGAACGCAATTACCAACGATTCCAGAAGAATAGAAAAACATCCAGAAATGTATTCCATTGTCTGATCTACACGCTTCGCAAGACGACCATTTCAACTTGCGGTGGTCCGCCGCAGCTCGTCGGTATCTATCGAAAACCCGGTGCTACAGGTCTAGGCTATGGGATGGTTTCTTACGGTAAAAGATACTATAATGGAATCGCAGTTTCGGTGAAGGAGCACTCCAAACTTCCCGAATGGCGCAACATGAGATT
>CAYLZA010000634.1:0-2031 GCA_964387575.1 uncultured Spirochaetales bacterium
CTTCAAGAAACTTGGCCTGGCCCCCCTCGACGTTATCGCGATGGTACTGCTCCGGGAAACGGGCTTCGCTTTGAAAAAAGTGTTCGGTATGGCGGGCGTGCTCGATACCAGCAGATTTACCTATTTCATAGCCGAGAAGCTCCAAGTACTTCCGGGCGACGTCACGGCGATCGTTATGGGCGGTCATGGCGACAGCATGGTACCTATACCGCGATACACCTCCGTCGGGGGATTCGCAGTTACCGAGCTTCTCGACAACGATACGATCGAAAGCCTCGTCGAACGAACACGAGCCGGTGGAGCGGAAATCGTAAACTACCTCAGACGGGGAAGCGCGTTCTATGCTCCCGGAGCTTCGGTCGCCAAAATGGTGGAGGCAATAATCAAAGACGAGAAACGGATTCTCGCCGCTTCGGTGTATCTCCGGGGCGAATACGGGTATCGCGATCTTTTTCTCGGAGTCCCGGTCCAAATCGGTAAGAACGGCGTTGAGAAGATTATTGAAATCGATCTTACCGCCGAGGAGAAAGAAGCGCTCGATCATTCGGCGGAGCACGTCAAACAGGGGATCGAGACGCTCGAATCGATTTATCAACCGGATCCGCAGGTGTAGGTGCGGCTATCCCGAGAGAGTGGCGTTGAAAAAATCCCACAACGCGTCGGACGGTGGGGGTGCGGTAATCTCGACGAGTTGATCACCAACCGGATGGTGAAACGAAATCGATCGGGCGTGCAGATGTATCCCCCCGTTTCGATTCGATCGCGGGAAACCGTACTTCAAATCACCTTTTATCGGGCATCCGACCGCCGCTAACTGAGCCCTGATCTGATGATGCCGTCCGGTATGCATGGTTATCTCGAGAAGATAGTATCGATCGGACTCGCCGATCAGCTCATACGATAGCTCGGCAGATTTTGCACCCGCCTCGGTTTCCCCGACCGGGAACGATTTGTTTTTGGATGCATTACGTTTCAAATAATGGGTCAGTGTTGCCGCAGACTGAGATGGACGCGTTGCGACAACCGCCCAGTATCGTTTTTCCACCTTCCCTTCGCGAAAGAGCCGGCTCATTCTCGATGCGGCTTTACTCGTCTTGGCAAACAGCATCACGCCGCTCGCCGGGCGGTCGAGCCGATGAATCACCGCGAGATAGACGTTTCCCGGTTTCTCATCGCGCACGCGGATAAACTCCTTGATTTCATCGCCGAGGGAGGTATCGCCCGTCGCGTCTCCCTGGGAAATCTCCGCTATCAGCTTGTTTACCGCTATGAGATGGTTGTCCTCGAAGAGAATGCGGTCTGAAATCGGAGCCGTGTTGTTCGGTGTCCCCCCTTCCATTGGCTCAGCGTACCGGGCGGTCCGATTCGCGTAAAGGGATTCGCGCAAATCCGGCGACGGTGAACAACCCAAACGTTGAAAATTGTGGACAATAAAAAGGCCCCGCTTTCGGTACTTCCGGAAGCGGGGCAATGGTTGTGGGAGGGAAATATGTTACAATCCTCTACGATTCATCCGAGCCATAGAGTTTTGTTTCAGGGTAAAATGCATACCAGGCAAACCAGAAATCGCGCTCGAACACGATCCGCTCACCGGTGTCGGTGCGAACGATTGTTACAGCATCGTTTTCGTCTACCCGGATCTCGATTTCCACACCACCGACCGAGTCGGTGAAGCCGTCACCGGAAAGCACCTCGTCTTCCGGATACGCCTTATGAGCACCGTTTACTTCAATTCCATACACTACGGCTTTCGCGTGGAGACGATCATCCGTATCTTCGACCGGGAACATGAGCCCTTCACTGCTATAGTAATTACCATATGGATCGACTCCGTATGGTCTGTCATAACCCGTTTCACGGCTCAGTACCTCCGCGTCCGGATAAAGCGATTTCCAATCACCCCAGAAAACCGTCTGAACCGAGATCGGCTCGAGCTCCGCGCCGGTAAGCTCACCGACAATCGCACGTCCGCCGATCTGCGTCCAATACGTTTCTGTTTTTCGATCATACATAACGAGATTCGAGTTGTAG
>CAYLZA010000634.1:2041-2551 GCA_964387575.1 uncultured Spirochaetales bacterium
CCGAACTCCACCGCGACCCGGCTTAAGGGGGTGTCGTTTTCGGCTCCACGCGGCAACTCGATACGTCGGTCAAACGCGAGGACCGATCCGCAGAGCGGGCAATAGGTTATCAGGACCGGTTTTCCGTTGAATGTATCGTTGACGATCTCGTGCCACACGAGTATCTGAAGTGGATAGAACCGCGTGCCCTCCTGATCCCGAAGTGCGATAACGAGCTCATCATCATCGATCCACTCGTCGGCGGATTCGACCGTTGTGAACCGGGGATTATCAATCGACGGGATTCCGTCCGGTGGCGGTCCACCGCTTCGAATTTTGTCGGGATGAACAAGATATTTCGTCCCGTCCTCGAGCGTTTTGACAGGCTCCGATCTCAAATCGCCGCCGGCCGAATCCGAGTCTATCACCTGATCTTCCGCGCAGGCGGCAAAGGTGAACGCTATAACGACAACCAGGCTCATCCACATCCATTTCATACCGTGTATGATGATCGCGTCGGTCGAATTCTTA
>CAYLZA010000635.1:0-2544 GCA_964387575.1 uncultured Spirochaetales bacterium
GACAGCCGTCTGCAGATCTCCTCGTACGGCAACGGGTGCGGTTTTCCGTGACCGACATCGCCGGTTACGACGATCACTTCGAAAAAGCGGGTCAGACGTGCACCGTCTATTTTTGCCGCCTGAACCTTCGGCGCCCCGTTGGTGAGAATACCGAGACGATAGCGGGTTCCGAGCTCTTCGAGGACCTTATGGGCATCGGGTAACGGGATATGATACCGATTCCGATTTTCGATCAGACAGGAAACCGAATATGAGAGATCTGGTGGCGAGGCCAGCCCTGCGGCTGAGTATGCTGCGCGCCAGCAGTCGCGTCTGTACTCTTCTATCCACTCCTGGAGACGGCTGAATTCCGGCGCCGGACCCGAAAAATCGCCCCATAGCCCCTCTCGCGGACTGGTGCCGATGTCGTTGCAGAAAGAAAGCTCCGGATTCTTCCGCCACTCCTCCTCCGCCGCCTCGCACAACCCCTCGAACAGCCGTTGCGAGGTCTCTCCGGCCCCGCTCGCGCTCCCGCCTTCGGCCGCTGAACCGCCCCCGGTGCCTCCAGTGCCGCCCCCGCTCCGGCCCCCGGTCGCCGCGGTATGGTATGTATGAACGAGCGTTCTGCACGCATCTGCGAACGCCTTTTCTTCCGTGTCCCGTTCGTAGACGAGTGTTTCATCGACATCGAAAATAATCGCTTCGATATTCATGGCCGGATAGTATAACGGCTTTGACATGATAGTGAAATCGCTGCAATAGTACGTCATTATGTTTATTGATATACACGGACATGCATACAGACGTCCCGGGCCGCCCAATCCGCGGACGGACGCCCAGTGGTTCAGCCTTCCCGATCAGCTAATACGCAGACACGACGAATTGGGTATCGAAAGAGGGGTGCTTTTGCCGATCGTCAACGCCGAGGTCTATCTTCCTCAATCGAACGACGATATTCTCGATATGGCCGAGGAATATGGGGATCGCTTTATTCCTTTTTGCAATGTTGATCCTCGGGCACTCACAAACGATGCGCACGCGCCGCTGACGCGGCTTCTCGGCTACTACAAGGATCGGGGATGTCGGGGGGTAGGAGAAGTTATGCCCAACCTTCGTTTTCTCGATCCGCGGGTGCAGAATCTGTTCCGGGGTGCGGAGGAGGTCGGGCTTCCGCTCACGTTCGACGTTTCGGTTAGCATCGGCGGAGATTACGGGCTGGTCGATGATCCCGGGTGTCCCGAGCTGGAAGAATCGCTGCGACGATTTCCGAATTTGAAAATTTTCGGTCACGGACCTGCTTTTTGGGCGGAAATAGCCCGGTTGAGAACCCCCGCAGACAAGAACGGCTATCCGGAGTATCCAATAGATGAAGAGGGAGTGGTTCCCGAGCTTCTTCGCAGATACGAGAATCTCTACGGTGATCTTTCGGCGGGGAGCGGATACAACGCGCTCGCCCGCGATCCTGATTACGCGGTCTCCTTTATCAACGAGTTTCAGGACAAGCTGATGTTCGGTACCGACATCTGCGCGCCGACTCAGCAGGCTCCGCTCTCCGGTTTTCTCATAGAGCTCAGAGATTCCGGAAAGATCGATGCAACGGTTTTCAACAAAGTAGCGCGGGAGAATGCGATTCGCATCCTCGAGCTTTGACCCGGCTCGCATTGGTGTGTAGATTCAACATCTATGAACGAGCTTGAAAAGGGACTGGATTTCGCCGTTAAGGGAAGTTTGGCGGAGAACGCCGTTGCGGAGGCACGAAAGCAGGTGGAGCACTGGGGGCTTGCACTTCCGGATGTGGAGCCGCTGGTTCTCGATTTCGGACTCGGAGACTTCGACACGACCGGAGAGATCGAGTTCTGGATCGCAAACGAGACCGAAGCCGGATATTGCGGGAAGTTTCTCTTTGTATTCGAGGGGCAGACCTGTCCCGAGCATATGCATCGGCAAAAGCTCGAGACCTTCTTCGTCGTCAAAGGACGGCTCGATGTGGTCTATGACGGTCAACATAAGGAGCTCGAGACCGGAGACGTGCTCAGAATCGAGCGGGGCCACTATCACCGATTTACCGGAATCGAGCCTACACTGCTTCTGGAAGTATCGATGCCGAGCATTATCGACGACAACTATTTTGGTGATCCCCGTATTCCGATCGGAATGAACTACGATCCCGACGCAACGCGGGGATAGCTACTTGCAAGGACAGGAACTATGAAACAATCGACCTCAGTAATACTCGAGCGGCCCGGATCGCTTGCAGTGCGGGATATTACGGTTCCGGTAATACCCGGAGAAATCGAGTGGGTTTCTCTCGGGGCGGTCGGCATCTGCGGGAGCGATGTACGATACTATCAGGGGGAAAATCCGTGGGCGCTTCATACACTCGGACGCAACGTGCCGTCGCCGCCGAATATGGTGCTCGGGCACGAAGTGGCGGGCACCGTACAGCGTGATGGAAAGGATGTACCGGTCGCGATACTCGCGTACAAGAGCTGCGGCACCTGTGAATACTGTCGGACCGGACGTGAGAATCTATGTGATTCGATGGAGCATTTCGGACACAGCGCC
>CAYLZA010000636.1:0-2539 GCA_964387575.1 uncultured Spirochaetales bacterium
CGATCACGCCTCGGATCAAAGTCATAGCGGACGGACCGGACATACCGGAGGCGACCGATCGTCGATGCGACAGAGAATCGAACGCTACGGAAACTGGGATATCCGGATCGGGGAGAATATATCATACGGACCCGGCACGGGAGAGGAAATCGTTATCCAGCTTCTGATCGATGACGGCGTGCCTTCGCGAGGTCACCGGAAGAACATCATGAATCCGGCATTTACGCTCGTAGGTGTCGGTGTCGATACTCATCCGAAGTACAATCACGTGTGCGTCATGGACTTCGCCGGGGCGTATTCAGAATAAAAAAGACGAATAGGTGTGCTGATCCGGTTGCTCCGCACAATCACGCGGTTTTTTCCCACACGTCTGTTACGTGCGCCATACTGTTACTCTAGAGACTGAACAAATCAGTAGTATATCCGCATCGGATCCAACTCCAGGAGAAGGAATGGGCGGTAGAGCGTCCGCATACGGCGGATTTGACCGGTTTACACAGTTCTCTCGGCACCTGACGGGACTTTCGGCACATGTGGAGGTGTGGGAAGCGATTACGAACGCGCTAATCGAGTATCTCGATGCGGACTTCGTGGCCTCTGCGACGCGGAGCACGTCAAGAGACCTGGAAATGCGCGCCGTACATTTCGCCGACAGTGCAGCGGAAATCCGTTGGTCCGAGTATATCGGTGCGAAATCAAGCCGCGCTACTACGTCGTCAACACCCACCTCGGATGTATACGATGCGATACAATCCGTTTTTGCGAACAATTCGAGCTCTCCGCGTTTCGTTTCACGCACCGATTCGTCCGGCCTGGTTATTATGCCGATCGCGTATGACGATCACGTACAGGATGCGATCGCAGCCGGGTTTCTCAAGGAGGAACGTTCGCTTCTCGACACGGTAGCCAAACGGCTCGGACGCGTAGCTGAACGACTGATTTTGCGGGATTCACTCGAGCAAACAAACAGAATCGTGCACAACAACCCTACCGTTATTTTTCGATGGAAAGCGGACGAGGGATGGCCTGTCGAGTTCGTCAGCGAAAATATTTGCATTTTGGTTACGACCCTGAGGATTTCATGTACGGGCGAGTATCATACAAGTCGATTATTCATCCCGAAGATGCCGATCGTGTAGCACAGGAAGTGCGCGATCATTCCGAAGGTAGACAGGACGAGTTTTCACAGGAGCACCGGATTATCGATGGAAATGGCTCGGTAAATCGCGAAAGGAGCTTGTCGGTCTACACGTGTCCGCATACGGTAACGATCAGACTCGGGGAGCAACGCAGAAGGAGATAGTCCAATCAACGCTCCGCGACGGAAGTTGGCACGGCGAAGACGTCAATTACGACGAACACGGGAATGGGTCGATACTCGACTCGAGAACGACGATTGTGCGTAACGACGAGGATAATCCGATTGCGTTGTGCGGAGTGGCAACCGATATAACCAATCGCAAGAAATCCGAGAAGGAACAGGAAGAGTATCTGACCGAGCCGGCGTTTGAAAATAACGCCATTTTACATTCGAGCCGGATGAGCGATGTTGATGACATATGTGATTATATCGGACGAACCGTATACGCCGTAAATCCTCGATCCGTCGTGGTTGTCTCGCTGTACGATCAATCAATTGATGAGATTGTCATAAAAAGTGTTTTCGGGCTACATCAATTCATCAAAAAAATGCTCAGGATCGTCGGATTTGATCCCCGTACGCTTCGCATCAAACAAGACGAAATGGGAGAAAATGCGCCACTCTATGTAAGCGGGAAAAGGGAACGAATTCCGGGTGGATTATACGCGATACTCGAAAAAAAGATTCCTAAGCCAATATGCAAACAGGTGGAGCGGTTGTTCAATCTCGATGCGGTGTACGGGATAGTCAAGCAACACGATGGAACGATTCGGATCGAAAGCAGCCCCGGGGAGGGCACCGCATTTCGAGTCTACCTGCCGGTCTCTCGAAAGAAAAAGGCCGATCATAGACCCCGGCGTTGGGTATATTCGCAAAGCGTTTTCCGTAGATACGTTGATACAAAAGGTGAGGGAAATACTCGATCCGTGATATCGGAGCATTTACTACTTGCGTCTGTAGCATCTATCGCTATAATGAGTCGTGAGAATAAATTTCATATAAAAATTTGGAGACTATTATGAAAAAGCATGTTGTCTATATTCTTGCGTTGTTTTTTCTGCTGGGTTCGGTAGTCGCGGAAGAGCAGAATGAAACTGATGCTGATTCTCCCGATCAACAGGAATCGGACCACCAACCAATCGATTTGGATCGCAATGTCAAAGACTTCGAGCAGATCTCCGGTTTCGGTTACGGAGCAACGGGCTCGCTGCGGTACGGATCAGGAAATTTTTCCGCCTTCGCAAATCTCGGGCTGCGATCGAGAAAACTCTCGGGACCAAATACGTTCTCGAGCAGAATCGAGACCGATCTTTCGGCCTATGCGTACGGAATCGGAGAGACGGACTCTTCGTCAAGCTCGAGCACACAAGTAAACATAGGAGGAAGCGCCGGCCCCGC
>CAYLZA010000637.1:0-2535 GCA_964387575.1 uncultured Spirochaetales bacterium
ACCTGCGACCTACGGATTCGAAGTCCGGCGCTCTATCCAGCTGAGCTACGGACGCGTGCCGATCTGATTGCCGTCAGATGCTCGGGTGGGCAACGGGACTTGAACCCGCAACAACCAGAACCACAATCTGGTGCTCTACCGATTGAACTATGCCCACCATGGCCGATGGGACGTCCCATCAGGATCGGTGCAATAATGCCTATGATTTCGATCGCTTGTCAAGCTAAAGGCAGATGATACATATACGATAAAGACGGCTTTGGCGTCAACCATATGACAGTCGCTCCTGAGCTCGCGCCGAAACAAAGCATACCGCCCGCTTCCATTCAACCGGGCCTTTTGAAACGGCTTCGATCAGCGCTTTTCGAATCGTCTCGAGCTCGTTGCTCGAAAGATAGCTTTCGAGATAGTGTCCGTAGCTCTTGTCGTTGCCGGTATCGAGCCACGTTTCGATATCCGACACTGAAATCGTGCGTTGCTCGAAGACCATCTCGGTCTTCGTCGATTCGATATCGAATCCTGATCTCTCGAGCGCCCGTATGAGGGTCTCATCGTCGCGTGCGTATGCTTCGATGTCCGCTCCTTCGCGGATTTCTTTTTCAGCTTCCACGAGTTTACCGTAGAGTGCTGATTCGAGTACTCCGGAGCGACTCGGGGAATCGGTCGACGCTTCAATGGAGCTTCGTCCGCCGGGGCTATCGGCAACGAGATCTGCAAGGAGCATCGATTTCGACGGGATAACCTCGGCAACGACAAGACGTCCGTCTCCAGTGACGAGGTCGGCGAGCAGTTCGGTTACAGGCACGGCATCCTTGTCGTCGTCATGACCGAGAAACCGCAGCAATCCATTATAGCCGATGATCCTGTCGAAATGTCGGGGAAGCTCCGACGCTTTGTGTGTGATCCGCCCGCCGGTTTTTTCGGTTTTCGGTAACGTATCATCGGGTTTTGCCGAGAGCGCCTCGAGCCCGTCGCCAAGTGAAGCCGTCGACATAAGCTCAGGGCGTTCGGTTTCCGGGAGCCCCGCGGCGTAGTGCTCGAGAACCGAGAGATTACGTTCCTTACGCACGATTCCGAGCACGAATCCCTCGGGCGCGCTTCGAACGGCTTCCCAGACGAGAAGTCCCGTGTCGGCCGAGAGATCGAGCACGGTCGCGTGACGCGGAATCCGGGCCATCTCGAAGAGCGTTGATCGAATCAGCTCCAGATTTTTACTTCGGCTGCCGGTTGCGCGTGAAAGCCAGCGTTCTCTACTGCGATCTTCGGGGGAGCTCGTCAGTATCTCCTCATGTTCGTCGGGCTGAACCAAGGCGATCTGAGTCTCCCGTTTGCGTCTGATTCTCTCGCGAATCCGCGCTTCATACCCCTGATCGGACGGTTCGTAGAAGATCCTCCCGTGGAGACCGGTCGGGAGATACTGCTGAGCCACCCAGTGATCCCGATAGGCGTGCGGATAGAGGTAACCGGCACCGTGGCCGAAGCCTTCGGAATCACGATTCGCATCACGCAGATGATTCGGGACGTTCTCCGACTGCTCCTTCTCGACCGCTTCTATCGCATCGAAAAACGACATGGTTGTGTTCGACTTAGGTGCGGTCGCAAGATAGAGTGCAGCCTGCGACAAAAAGTATCGTCCTTCCGGCATCCCGACCCGATCGAAGGCCGCGGCCGCCGATTCGATGACTCCGAGAGCCCGTGGTTCCGCGAGTCCGATGTCCTCGGAGGCGAGAATCAACATTCTACGAAGTATGAAATGGGGATCTTCGCCCGCGTAGACCATCTTCGCCATCCAGTACAGTGCCGCGTCAGGATCGGACCCACGAATCGATTTGATGAAGGCACTGATCGTGTCGAAATGATAATCGCCCTCCTTGTCGTAGAGAACCACTTTCCGCTGGATACTCTCTTCTGCGATGTTGAGCGTTATGTGGACGATTTCGTCTTCAGGTGGCGGTATTTGTGATGCGGTGGTGACGACCGCGAGCTCGAGCGCATTGAGCAGACTCCGGGCGTCCCCGTTTGATACGTCGACCAGATGCTCGAGCGCGTCCTCATCGAGACGCACATCGATCGACCCGAATCCTCGTTCCCGGTCTTCGAGTGCATGTTTTGCAATAGCTCTGAGATCGTCGTTCGATAACGAGGTGAGTTGGAATATCCGGCTCCGGCTTACCAAAGCGGGAATCACCTCGAAATACGGGTTCTGTGTCGTGGCACCGATAAGTATGACGGTGCCGTTTTCCACCCACGGAAGCAATGCATCCTGCTGCGCTTTGTTCCATCGGTGAACCTCGTCCACGAACAGGAGCGTACGTTGCCCGTAGAGATCGCTATGTTCCCGCGCCTCTTCGATCGCCTTGCGCAGATCCTTGATACCCGAGAGCACCGCGTTTATCGTGATAAAGTGGCTTCTTGTCGTATTGGCGATGACCCACGCGAGCGTCGTTTTTCCGGTACCCGGAGGTCCGTAGAAGATCAGGCTTGCGAGCTTGTCGGCCTGAATCAGCCTTCGAAGAAGCCTTCCCTTACCGAGAA
>CAYLZA010000638.1:0-2532 GCA_964387575.1 uncultured Spirochaetales bacterium
ACTCCTACCGAACGTGCGTATGGAGGAGAATAGGCCCCGCAACGCCGAGATTCGTGTTACTCGGTATACCTGCAACACGCTGTGTCATGTTCCAACTGATCGCATCGGCGAACACGCCGGTGGGCCACCGCCATAGGCGCCGGCGTGCTTGCGGAGTCGAATCATCAAAAACCTTATACGAACGGCAGTTCCTATGTGTTATTCGATATCCGCCCCTTGACGAAAGTCGATTTTGCACGATAATGCAATTTCCAGAACACTTCATGCAAAATTCGGCCTGAGACGTGAGCAGCTGTATCCGGCGTGTAAAAAACGCCGAAATTCAGCCAATGTTGGGCGACGGCAAATGCATGTCGATTACGACGCGTCTTCGCACTTTCGGGCCGAGAAGGACAACAGAATGGCGATAAAAAAAATTACCGTTTCCAGGAACGACTCATTCCACGAAGGATTTCCGGATCTAACTATGACAAAGACCGGCAAGCTCATCTGTATCTACCGACAAAGTGATGCACACGTGTGCACCGAGTTTACCACCATCGTGATTCGCATTAGCACGGACTCGGGAAACACCTGGAGCAGGCCACAAAAACTGGTCGAAAGCAAAAAAAAGGACGGCTCGCTTTTCAAGTGGAACTGTCCGAGAATCGTTCAACTAACGGACGGAAGGCTACTCGCGATATGCGATGGGTTCTATGTACCGGGAGGGGAAAATCTCTGGAGGAATCGCTCCGTGGTGTACTTTATGTGGAGTGAAGACGACGGAGCGTCGTGGTCGGAGCCTGAAGAAACCTCGATACGCGGAATCGTTCCCGATAAGCTCGTAGAGTTGCCCACCGGAGCCTGGCTGATCGGTATCGCAGGCGACAGTGAGCGATTCGGTACACTGCGGCAAACGGTGTATCGAAGCGAAGACAAAGGCGATTCGTGGACGGGACCGTACATCATTTGCGAACATGAGAAATACAACACCTGCGAAGGTTCGATACTAGCCATAAACGACAAAAAAATCGTGTGCTATATGCGGGAAAACTCAAAAACCGGGCTTCCTGCGCTAAAATGCTTCTCCGGCGATGACGGCAAAAACTGGGACGGTCCGTATTCAACGAAGATCGACGGGTGTCACAGGCCAGTTGCGGGATTCATCGAAGATGGAAGGATTCTCGTTACCTACAGATACTTCCAGGGTGGTAAAATGCCCGCAAAAAACTTTTTCGCGTATCTCGAAAACGTTTCGAGTACGCTCGAACCGGAGGGGATGAAGCAACGCGGAATTATCCTACCGATAGATCACGATCGCAGCGCGCGGCCCGATCACAGTTACTCCGGTTGGACCCAGCTTCCGGATGGTAGAATATTCGCGGTCAGCTACATCGTCGACGATGCGCCGATTGCACAGATACGTGGCTACTGCTTCGATGTTTCAGATTTCTAAAAATCGCAACTTTCAACAGAATAGTCTGCGGTAAACCGGGGTGGAAGAGCTTCATTTGACGGTTCTGAGCATTTGCACTCATGGGTTTAGAACTTTGCATAAATACTTGCACAATTTGTATTACTACTCTATGATACGAAATACCGAAAAACCAATCAGGGGGTAGATTAATGAAGGGAAAGAAACTATCGACGTTTCTTCCAACGCTATTTGTGGCGTTGATCGCGTTTCCTTTTGCCGCGTTTTCCGCGGGACAACAGGGAGAGGGAATCGGCGAGGAAGGACTGACCGAAATCACATTGATGAATCGTTACTCGGAACCGACGTGGGGAATGGAGAAAGTCGGCGAAGAGCTCAACGTGAAACTCATTCCGAACGGTATCTATATCAACGATTCGGAAAAAGTCGACGTAATGCTCGCTTCGGGAGAATTTCCGGATTGTGGTCCTCTGTGGGAAGATGCACAGGCAATGTATAAAGACGGTGCGACCAGAGCTGTCCCGATAGACATGATCAAGGAGTATGCCGTTGAATATACGAAGCGTGTGGAATCGGATTATCCAAACGCGTTTTTGGCGAATCAGAATCCGGATAATTCCGAAGAGCTTCTGGCGTTAAACGGAATTGCCTCTCATCTGACGCAGGCGCCGTTTCTGCCAATGTTTAGAAAGGATTGGGCGGCTGCGGTTGGTGTTGATCTGCCCGACTACGAAAGCAAAAAGCTTCAGATCGATCGAGCGGGGAAAGTGTTTTTCTATGACAAGGATTTCAGTATTGAATGGTTCGAGAACTTGCTTGTTGGATTCCGTGACGGCGATCCGGACGGCAACGGAAAGCAAGATACGATACCTCTTCAGGCGAATACCACGATGTGGAGAAACTGGAATCAACTCGCCGCCTCTTACGGTGTCGGATGGGATAGGAATTGCGAATACAACGGCAAGACCGTGGATTTTCGTGTTCACCCGGGAATGAAGGAATTGATTATGCTCCTGAATCGCTGGTATGAGATGGAGCTCATCGATAAGGAGTTTGTGAGCTTGCCGATTCGCAAGGGATGGGAAAAGATCGCGACTCAACGTATCGGTGCCGCATTC
>CAYLZA010000639.1:0-2522 GCA_964387575.1 uncultured Spirochaetales bacterium
ACCGATTTATACGGGTCTACGCCGATCCACACCGCCCCACACCAAACTATATCCCGTACGCAATACTAATCGACCCGAAACTCACGAACCACCCGCTTCATCTTACTTTGGGGATCGAACTCGACCATACCTTCCTCGACCTTCACTTCCGGGAGATCATCGGTATATTCCGCGAATAATTCGATCAGTGCGTTTCGAATCTGTATGCACCGCCGGTCGTCCGAATGCTTCTGCTTTTCGCCGGTATTACGGTGTCCGGGAAAATCGTGCTCCTTTCCGGTCTCATACGCAGATCCGGTAAAGCTCACCCGAACGGCTACCTCATAGAGGCTTTTCTGTACGACTCTGTATTCCCGGATATCCGACCGCGCGGAAATGATGGCTCTTCGAACATAATCGGCATATACGATACGGGTCGGACCGGAATCGGCGACCCTATCCGGCGAGACCCCGGTTGTGTGCCGCCCCGGTTCACCTCCTGCGGACAGGAGGAGATAATCGTCCGACCGGCCGATTATGCGTTTAATGAGCCTGAACCGCGATCCGCACGGACATGTCGAGTCGTCGATCTCGATCATATCCCTCATCGTATAATTGATGATCGGTTGAGTTCTCCGATGAAGATCGGTGATCTTCATCGTGTACACGCCCGGTCTCCCGTCCACCGGATCGAGAACGAAGCGAAGAAGATCCTCGTTGAGATGAAGCCCGCCTTCCGGACATGAGGCAGCGATGTAACCTTCCGTGGCCGCGTAGAGCTGCCGCACCGGCGCCTCGAAAGCATCATGCAAGTGCCGTTCCACGTGTTGCTCGAGTATCTCCGCATACGAGACGACGACGTCAATCGGATGATCGATCTTATCTGCGTACGGCACAAGTTGCGTGAGAAACGTCGGCGAACCTGCGAGTATGTTGAGACTCTCGAGATTTATGTTTTCGATGATCGTTTCGAACGGTGTATCGTACCGAAAATGGATAAGACGATATCCGAAGCGGTTGATTTCGTGAAAGGCCGGTACGCTTATTCTGAGCGCAAACATGATCCGGTGTTTCCTGATCCCCCTCGGCATGCCGTTCCGCGCAAGAAACCTCGGAATGCTCTCGGCTATCTCTTTCTTCGAATACACCGCAAGTGCCGATGAGCCGCTTGTTCCCGAAGAGATGCCGACCGAATATCGATTTTGATAATAGCGGCGATAATTTCGTTCCCTGTCGTTCTGTGCGGTAAACGAGAGGAGCTCGTCCCGGTCCAGACCTGCCGTATTATAGCGGGTAAAATCATTCATCATGCTCGACTTGTCGATCGGTGGGAGCGAATCGAGCTCTTCAAACGTCATAGTCTCGGGTTGTACACCGGCAAAATACTCGTGAAAAAACGGCGACCTCAGAGCCGCATACGAACAGATACGTCTTATTCGTTTTAGCTGATAATCATTGAGCTTTTCGCGGGAATAGCGATAGAACCGGTGCTTCATAGCCAGGTATATAGCGGCGAATTTGAATGGATTCATGAATCGGTTCGATAAACGCTCATCGCAACGTCGACTTTTTTCGTTTTTCGCCCGACCGCGCGATGCAACGCTGCAATCATCCATTCGAACGAACCGACCAATTTCGCCTTGCGCCAGAGAAGCATGACCGGAATCCAGGCGATCGTAACAAGTGCAGCGACCGCGAGAAGCGGAGGAATCTCGTCCGCCCACGGCTCGTACACCGCCCAGGCGAGACGGGCTATCAACGCATTAACGACCGACTCGAGCATAAAAATCGTGAGCGACACGGTACCGATGAAACGGAGAAGTCGTAACCGCCGGATGCGTTTTGACTGCCGCCGATCGGGGGCCAAATCGATCAGGCACACGGGGAAAACGACGAGAAGCACGAAAAAACCGGCTTGGAGCAATACCAGAAAATACCAGTAAAAATCGATACTCCGTTCGAGCATCGTGTCCGGGAGCGTGAGCATACCGACGATACCCGCGAGGAGCAAAACGACGCCGACACCCGTTCCTGCCGTCAAAATACGCCGCTGCGGTACCCCGTCGACGAGAGCCATACCGAGCGCAGTTCCCAGGAGACCAAATGCGAGGTAGGGAAGGACAGGATCGTTCTTGTTGATGAGGAACGCAAACGGAATCGTCGGAAAAACACGCCCCGCTTCGATGAGAGATTCGATCGTCGGATACAAATAGATTCGAAGTACCGAAAGAGCAAGAATGCCTATCGAAATTGCCGTAAGGACGAGGTAGTTGGCTGCACCGCCCCTCCGTCTGCGGGCAAGAAGCCACACGACCGGACCGGTCAGCAGCAGATTCCAGGCAATCATCGTCAAGGAGGTGTTGTACACAATCCGTTCAAAAGCGGGCGCGGTGAGCTCACCGGTCCGAATCAATCCGACGAGTATCGAGTGTCGATGATTTCCGTTTTCCAGATCGAGAAGCGACGGACCGCTTATGAGAAAATATAGATAACTCAATATGAGCAGCGTCAGTCCGGCCAGCACATAGGATCTAAGGAGCTCG
>CAYLZA010000640.1:0-2513 GCA_964387575.1 uncultured Spirochaetales bacterium
AAAGCTCGGAACGGCACGGTGATAGCGGTTACCGTTGACGGGAACAACTCGGTCCGCGATATCGCCGACGATATCATCGTCGTTCCCAAGGTGCACGAGCTTTTCTATCCGTTTTTGATGATCGTTCCGCTCCAGCTGTTTTCATACTACTGCGCGAGGGTTCTCGGAAGAAATGTAGATCAGCCGCGAAATCTGGCAAAAAGCGTGACCGTGGAATGAGCGGCAGCATATCGAAACGAAGCGGATTGTCGGGTCTCCGGTCGGCCCGACCACGATGGTGTCGCTCCCGACCGCACTGTTCCTGGTACCTCTCCGGCGTAAAGATGCCGGCTATGGTTCTTCTCTTGTTCATCGGATCGGATTGTGTACCGGCGCAGGAGGCGGGATCTCGCGCGGTTCTCGACACAGGACCGAATGCGGGGACCGGGCTGGTCTTTCTTCGGGCAAACGCACTCGAATACTTCGAAGGCGAATACACGATCGGCGAGGCACGTATACGGGTGTACTATAGCGAGTCGCGTATTGCCGAATCGGAAATATGGGGACGATTACGATGTGACGGAAATACGCTCAGAGTGATACAGGACGATGAGGAGGTAATTACGGTTTTCGTATCCGAAGAGGGATGGACGATTTTTCTCGAGTATTCACCCGAGCTCGGCGATATCTGTCCGTTTTTTTCCACATTTCTTCGCAGATTCCGCTATTTTCTCGATGTCGGCTCCACGGGGGGAGTTCCTCCATTCCCGGCAATACTTGATATTCGCTGATGTAACGTATACAAATCTCACCACATGCTCATATCAACTGCGACGCTTCGTACCGGTCTCGAACGGGCCTATCATCTTACGTATCCCGAAACATTCACGATAACCGACATTCCCGACAACATCGAGAAACTCACTCTCGAAAGCAGGGAGTATGGAGCGATACATCAAATCGATATAAAAACCGACCCCGACCGACAGGATCGTACGCGCAAACGATATGCAGAAATCGATTTTGATGCGCCGGGATTGTATCGAATATCGCTGGAATCGGAATCAGGTGAGCGTTTTGCATCCCACCGGTGCTACGTGGTGGTAGATCCTGCGAAAACCGGGTCGTTCCGTATGTATACGCTGATTCCCTCGGTATCCGGGCCGATTTCCGGCTGGACGCGGCTCCTCGACGATATCGAGGAGCTCGGTTTCGATATGATTCAGTTGCTCCCGTTGACTGAAATGGGACGCTCGCTCAGCCCTTACTCGATATCGGATCATTTTGTTATCGATCCGGCGTATGGAGATCCATCGACCGAGCCCTCGGATAACAACACCCCCGCTTCGCGGGAACATGATTTCGAGAAATTCGCCGAGGAGTGCGCAAGCCGCGGTATCGGTCTGTGCATCGATCTCGTGCTCAACCATGTTGCACCGGACGGTCGCGTGGCCAATGAGCATCCTGAGTGGATAGCTGAAGACGTGGAGGAAGCGGACGGGATGCGACGGGCCGGCTGGTCCGATTCTACGACATGGCACAAGTGGCTCGATCTGGTGCGGCTCGATTACGCCGGTTTCTCGACCCGAGAGCGAAACGCGCTGTGGCGTCATATGAACCGGTACGCATTGTACTGGAGTGAATACGCGGCCAAAACGGGAGGAATTGTACGATTCGACAATCTCCACTCCACCGATCCTGCATTCGCGCGGTTTGTGGTCGGGTCGATACGAAGACGATATCCTGAGATACTCATGCTCGGCGAATTATTCGGCACCGAGCGAAATATTCTCCGTACGGCCAATTCACTCGGGATAAATCTGCTTCTCGGTACCCCGTGGGAACACAAATTCGTACCCGAGTTGCGGCGCTATCTCTCATATGTTCACCGGATGCACAACCGGCTCAGATATCATTTTCCGATTACCTCGCACGACAGCGGAAGCCCCGCCGAGGAGTTCGGGAGTGTTGCATCGATCCCTCCCCGGTTGGTTACTTCGATGCTGCTCGCCCCGGGAGCGACTGGAATCGTCGAAGGTGTAGAGCTTGGTGTGGAAAAACGACTGCATTTCATCGGAAAACCGGCAAAGATAGAGCTCGAAGGAACAATCGACTATCGATCACTCGTAAGTAGACTGGCTAAGCTCCACAGAGATGATGCGCTGTTTCAACGAGGCGGTAATCTGTTGTTCGTCGATTCATTCCACGAAGCGATAATCGCTGCGCTCAGACTCGATCCCGAAACCGGAGCTCCCGGTTATCTCGTATGTGCGAACTTCGACACGCAGCAGGAACAAAAAATCGATCTCCATCTCGAGCCTTTTGCAGGCTCCACCCTCACCGGGCTACTCGACGAGAAGAATCTTCGCCTCGATGATTCGATATTTTCGATCGTGATGAAACCGGGCGGGATAAGGGTATATCAGATAGAATCATAGATTGATGCGGCTCCACGTCAGGAGCGCCTTGAACGGTCTCTACCGTGTTTTACCGCTGTCGGTGACGAGAAATGCCCCGGGGTGGTTTTCGTCAAC
>CAYLZA010000641.1:0-2511 GCA_964387575.1 uncultured Spirochaetales bacterium
TACGCTTTTCTGGCATCCGGAGTACTATCTTCAGACGGAAACCGGTGAGCTCGGTTCCGCCGATATAAACGCCAAGTTTCAGTTCGGTCAACCGGAGCGAAGCCTCGTCAGTGGAGGGATCGAAACACAGCTGGCGTTCAGCACCACCGGTAGCGATCAATTCAAAGCGGTAGTAGCACCGTTTCTCAACGTGATAACCGCGGGGGTTATATGGGATTTCAAGATAAACGCAAAAATTTTTCCGTTCGATCTTTCGGACATCGTAGAAGCATTCGTCGGTGTTCGAGCGGAGTTCTAGCAATGCCGAAATACTTGATCCGGGCCGTCGTATTAGTGTCGCTTCTGCTGGTCAGTATGAGTGTGTATTCGCTCGAGATTGCAACCGAGTTCTACATGGGAAATCTTGCGTTTGCGCAGGATAGAGCAGAATCCGAAACCGATCTGCCCAATGCATTCCCGTGGGGAATTTCGTTATACGGTACCCAGCAAGTTTCACCTGAAATCGGAATTGATTTGAGCTTTTTGATGGATCCGACGCTTCGGTATATCTCGTATACGACGATTAAATACGTGCAACCGTTTTTTTCGATTTCAGTCGGTCCGTTTTTCGGTTTTTTCAATTCACGTAATACGATCCTCAAACCGGGGATTTCGACTTCCATTCGTGCTGAAATACCAGGGATTGCTTTCGTCGCGTTCCGAGCCGACAGCAGTATCGGTGGAAGACTTGTTCAGGCGGGAGACTATATTCAGGAACGAAGCGATGTATCACTCGGATTTTACGTTGCTAATGCGATTTGTTCGGTCAATCTCCTGACGAAAGGCTACACGTACCGAACTTCGAGCGATGAAATCGTCGACAATTACCTCGAGTATTCGTTTGAGACCGATATTTATCAGAAAAACGTTCCCTATCGTATTCTTTTGAGCTTTGCTTATCAGGAAAGAAGCAAAACCTATATCGAAATCGCAACGAGTGATACTACGCTCCACCGACTAAGCTCGATCGTACTCGGCACCAAAATCGATGTGAGTCTTACCGAATGGATGTTAGTTCAGCTCAACCTCGACAGCTCCATTTTCTCATTCGGAAACGTGGGTGACAAGCTTCTCGATCTCCCGGCAAGCGGTATAGAGCAGTATCGTTTCAACGCGTCGGTCGGGGTCAGATTGTCGGTCGACAGGCTTACCGGGGGTAGCGTCGTTCGATGACGCAATTTCGATCCATCCTGAACGACGCGGAACGAATCGTCGGGTTTACCGGCGCGGGAATAAGTACCGAATCAGGAATTCCCGACTACCGAAGCAAAGGCGGAATCTGGGATCGGTACCAACCGGTATACTTCGATGAGTTTTTGCGATCGGAAGAAAAACGAAAGCTCTATTGGCAACGGCGGCTCGAAATGTGGCCGGCTATACGGGACGCGCAACCAAACGCGGGGCATCGTTTTTTTGTGAATCTTTTTCGTCAGAAGCGGCTCCTCGGAATAATCACTCAGAATATCGACGGACTCCACGAAAAAAGCGGAATTCCCCCCGAGATGATCGTAAACCTCCATGGTACCGCGCTCGAAGTCTCCTGCCTGCAGTGCGGTCACACCGAACCGTCGGAGCAAATAGCCGAAAAATTCGACCATGAAATCGAAACACCACGCTGTCCGGAATGCGGCGGACTCATGAAACCGGCGACGATATCGTTTGGACAAAGTCTTGATCGGAACACGCTCAAACACGCCGAAGAGCCGGCCGCATCGTGCGATCTTCTCATGGTTATGGGGTCGACCCTCCGCGTATATCCTGCAGCCGGGATACCGGCGATAGCACAGCATAACGGCGCCGCACTCGCTATCGTTTCGCTTTCTGAAACTCCATACGACGAGGATGCCGACTTCAAGTTCACCGAAAGCATCGGCGAGTTCGTCGGTCGTCTGGGTTTCGAAGCGTAATCCCAATGACCCGTAAAGCACGTCTGATAGCGACGCTGAGAGGTGAGCCGGTAGATCGACCTCCCGTCTGTTTCTATGAGATAAACGGTTTCGACGAAAATCCGGATGATCCCGATCCGTATAATATCTATTCAGATCCGAGTTGGAAGCCGCTCATCGATCTGGCGGCCGAGAAAAGTGATCGAATCGTGATGCGTCCGCTACACTTTTCCTTACCGCGAAAATCATCGATTGAATCGCGAACGACCGAGACAATCGAAGAAACCAATACCGCGAGAATCACGCACATTGAAATCGTCACCGACACCCGAGTGCTTCGCTCACGATATCGTCGTGACAAAAACATTAGAACTACCTGGCGGGAAGAGCATCTGCTGAAGGATGAAGATGATATCGAGGCGTTTCTCACCATACCGCCGCAGGAGAACCCCGGGATACCCGACACTGAACCGGTTATTCGCACCGAGAGAGAGCTCGGCGAAACGGGTATCGTGATGCTCGATACTCCTGACCCGATTTGCATGGCGGCGACATCACTACTCCGCAATGCCAGGTCAAGCATGGA
>CAYLZA010000642.1:0-2500 GCA_964387575.1 uncultured Spirochaetales bacterium
TCTCATGCAATGCAGATCCAAACCGTGGCGAGGGTGCAAAATGAGAACTGCCTGTCCCGCGGTGGCTGTCGGTTATAACGGATCCATCTGCGAGTCGAAGCGCATCCCGAGCTTCTCGAATCCCGCTTTGAGCTGATCGATTCCGAGTCGGAGCATTACGATATCGGCGCCGCACGCAATAATCCGGGCACCTCGCTCGATAAGCGCTTTTGCATGCTTTGCATCTCCGGCGGGTCTTCCCCAGTGTTTTCCGGTGTTTGCGGCGGCGCTCGCGATCTTTTCCTCGGCTCGCCGAATCTCCTCGTGATCGAGTTGTCCCGGTACACCGCTCAAAATCGAGAAATCTCCCGGTCCGAGAAAGAGAAAATCGACGCCTTCTACCGCGGCGATTTCCTCCGCATGTTCGAGGCTCGTCTTATCTTCGATCTGGATGCCGATAAAGGTCTCGTCATTCGCTTTTTTCACATATTCGTCGATCGGTACGCTCAGATACGGCATGTCGGGATTCCCTCCGTCGAATCCACGTGTTCCGAGTGGCGCAAACTTCGCCCAGCGGACGACCTCTCTCGCTTCATCGGCGTCGTCGCATCTCGGATAGAGCACCCCGGTCGCGCCTGCCTCGAGAACGCGTCCGATCCGCATAAACTCACCCTTTGCACATCGGGTAAGAACATCGATGTTTCCGACTCTCGTCGCACGCATCAGGTTGTTCGCCGTTTCTACGCTGTGAGCGTGATGCTCTAAATCCATCCACACCGCGTGAATCCCACTCAAGGCGATGATTTCGTATACGGACGGGTCATTGAAATGCCCGGTCACCGTCAGTGACGGTTCATTGTTTTTCAGTTTTGCCTTAATTATGCTGTTTCTCATGTAGTTACAGATCTCCTTCCGGCTACCCTACCCGAAATAGCAAGTTTCTGTGAACTGTAAAAATCGCACCCACCAAAGGGGAAATATTTTTTGCCTGGTGGTCAGGATTTTCCACATATTTGGGATCACTCCGGGCGAGCTGAAACGCAGGATGTGCTTGTATGCGGAGCTCGGATTTTAGTATAGTGAAATTGAGTTTGATATAGTATTACGGAGACCATATGCCGATTAACATACCCGACCAGCTACCCGCAACAAGCGTGCTTCAACGTGAAGGCATTTTTGTAATGAGCGAGAGCCAGGCGATTCATCAGGATATCCGCCCGCTCAGATTGGCGATCCTCAACCTGATGCCCCTCAAGATCGAAACCGAAGTTCAGCTGTTGCGATTACTGTCGAATACACCGCTTCAGGTGGAGATTCAGCTGTTCATCACCGACAGCTATACGCCGAAGAATACCTCACCGGAGCATTTGGACGCGTTTTACAAGACCTTCAACGAAATCGATCATCGCAAATACGACGGACTCATCATCACCGGTGCACCCGTGGAACACATCGATTTCGAGGATGTAGATTACTGGAACGAAATGACCGAAATAATGGATTGGGCGACGGCGAACAGCACGTCTACGCTGTATATCTGTTGGGCGGCCCAAGCTGCGCT
Source organism: uncultured Spirochaetales bacterium (assembly GCA_964387575.1). Classification (GTDB taxonomy): domain Bacteria; phylum Spirochaetota; class Spirochaetia; order ARS1246; family ARS1246; genus CAYLZA01. Next base: position 1,541 of record CAYLZA010000642.1, read on the forward strand.
CTACTACTACTACGGTATTCCCAAGTATCCGTTACCCGAAAAACTGTTCGGTGTATTCCCACATACGACGAACGATCCGACGGTTCCGATTGTTCGCGGATTCGACGATGTGTTTTATGCACCTCACTCGCGTCATACCGAAACACGGGGCGAAGATGTAGAGCCTGTTTCGGATATCGATATCATCGCCGAGTCCGAACAAGCCGGTGTGTATCTGGCGGTTACGAAGGATGAAAAGAGCGTTTTTGTCACCGGTCACTCGGAATACGAACCGCTTACGTTGAAGAAGGAGTACGATCGTGATCGCTCGAAGGGGCTGGATATCAGTATTCCCGAAAACTATTTTCCCGACGACGATCCGACCAACGCGCCGTCGGTTCGCTGGAGAAGTCATTCATTTCTGCTTTTCTCCAACTGGCTGAACTACTATGTCTATCAGGCCACTCCGTACGATCTGACGAGTATCCATTAGCGGGCGAAGCCCCGTGCAGCGCGCCCGGCGAAGGGATTTTTTATAACAACCGAGGAGCTCAGCCGGTGAGCTTAGAAAGAAACGCATCTCGTTTTATGTAATTCGATTCGTCGATGAGCTTTCCCTCTTTGTAGTATCTGACATAGGGTATAAACGAGTTCCCGAAGGTGTTCTCCTTGAAATGCATAAAGTCATCGCTCGAATCGAGTTTGTTGTACACGAGCTCATAGACATCGATGTCGATATCGGAAGGCCGATCTTTTTTTACCAGCGATTTGAGCCAGATCTGCATCATCCGCCACTCGGGACACCAGTCCTGGGTCATGATTACCGCTACATGAGTACGCGATTTAACGACATCGTCGGTAAACTCGCCGTTTTCTATCGCCGCTTTTGCCTGTTCTTCCGAGATGTTTTTTCTGTACACCATTTTCTACTCCTCGGGGTGTTGTACGAATAGACGAATAACATGTGCTATCGATTGCCGA